>JAISSE010000281.1 GCA_031273285.1 Prevotellaceae bacterium | reverse complement strand
GCCCTGCCGGTTTTCTGCAGTACGGCATTAAGGAAACTGATCAGCTGTTCTTCGTCGCCCTTCTCGCCCATATACTTCATAAACAGATAGTCGTTGAGCGGGTTCATCCTTTCCTGAATAATCTTTTTTGCCTTGCCTTCGTCTTCGCTATTCATCCCATCAAGATTTTTACGGTTGCAAATATAATATTTTTTTTATGACTTTATAAAAAAATCGTAAAACCCTGTGATTTTCCGTATTTCGGGCAATATTTTTTTTCGCTCCGCCTTCCCGTCATTCAACATCAATCACCCTCAATGAACTCCGAACGCAAACTCTCCGTCCTATTTTCTGTTTCGTTTAATTTTCAGGACTTCCGTCTTACTCAGGCGGATATAATCCAGCAGAGGAATATTTGCGGGACAGGTATATGCACAGCTTCCGCACTCTATGCAATCGTGAGCGCTGTTTTTTTCGGATTCTTCGAAATCTTTTCGCTCCGCCAGCCTTTTCAGCAGATACGGCTCAAGATTCATCGGGCAAACGGAAACGCATCGGGCGCAACGAATACAGGCACAGGACGTTTTGCGATACGACTCTTCGTCGGACATAAACAGCACCGCCGAAGTACTTTTCTGAGTCGGAGCATCGGGATTACTCGCCGCTTTTCCCATCATGGGACCTCCGAATATCACTTTTCCCGTATTTTCCGGTATGCCTCCGACAATTTCCACAAGTCTGGAAACGGGAGTACCTACCCGGACAAGCAAATTTTTTCGGACGGAAAGATTTTTACCCGTAACGGTAACAACGTTATCAATCAAAGGCTTGTTTTTCATCACGGCTTCATAAACCGAGAAAGCCGTCCCGACATTATGAACCACCGTACCCGCATCAATCGGCAAGCCTCCCGAAGGCACTTCCCTGTTTGTTACGGCTTTTATCAACTGTTTTTCACCTCCCTGCGGATACTTTTTCCTAAGAGGAACTATCTCTATGCCTTTGTATTCGGATGTCAGGGAATTTAATTCGGCAATTGCCGCGGGTTTGTTCACTTCGACGCCCACATAAGCCACGGATACCCCTATCGCCTTCTTTAATATTTGAATACCGATCATTACCTCTTCGGCATGTTCCAGCATTATCCTGTAGTCGGAAGTCAGATACGGTTCACATTCGGCGGCATTTATGATAAGATATTCGGCGGTTTTACCCGGAGGTACCGACAGCTTGACATGCGACGGGAAAGCCGCTCCTCCAAGACCGACCAGACCCGAAGCGGCGATTTTTTTCAAGATTTCTTCTGCCGACAGTTTGATTTCCTTCGGTATATTGTCCGAACGGTCGATATCGTCCATCCATTCGTCGCCTTCGACCTTTATTATTATCGCCTCTTTTTTTATTCCCAGATGGTCGGCTTCCAAATCGATATTCGTAACTGTCCCCGATACCGACGAATGGATATTTGCCGAAACAAAACCCGCAGCTTTTGCTATCAGCTGTCCGACTTTAACCTTGTCGCCCCTGGCTACGACAGGCGTTGCCGGCGCTCCGATATGCTGCGAAAGAAATATCCGTACAACACCTTCCGGCACAACGGTTTCTATTGCCGCTTCCGCAGATATTTTATTGTCGTCGGGATGTATTCCCCCATATTTAAATGTCTTTATCATTTCCTGATGACCAGATTTAGTTTATAATACTCGTTACTCGCTTTTGACTTCCTGTTTCCTCGGAGGGAAATTCAGTTCCCGAATTGCATTTGTAGGACATTCCGGCACGCACTTCCGGCACAGTTTGCATTTTGCATTGTCGATATATGCCAGATTACTGTCAATGGTTATCGCATCGAAAGCGCAGGCTTTCCGGCATTTGGCGCATCCGATACATGCCGTTCCGCATGATTTGCGAGCCGTGCCACCCTTGTCTTTATTAACGCAGGAAACAAATATCCGCCGGTTTTTGGGACCTTTCTTCCTCAGTTCGATAATAAATTTCGGACAGGCTTTGACGCACGACCCGCAGGCGGTACATTTTTCGTCGTCCACTTCGGGCAACCGCGTTTCCGGATTGATGCGAATCGCGTCGAAACCGCAGGAAACCACACAGTCGCCCTGCCCCAGACAACCGAAACCGCAGCCAGTGTCGCCCGCATAAGTCGTTGCCATCACAAGACAGGATTCGGCGCCGTCGAAACGGTTTGTTCGCGGTCGCACTTCGCACGAGCCGGCACAGCGAACCACCGCAATCATGGCGTCCTTCGTTTCGACCGCTTTGCCCAGAAGTTCAGCCGCTTTGCTCATTACGCTGCTGCCTCCGACAGGGCAAAGCAGGGTCGAAATGTCATCGTTTTTAACCAGAGCTTCGGCAAAAGCCCGACATCCCGCAAAGCCGCATCCGCCGCAATTTGCGCCCGGCAGTATCTCGACCGTTTCGTCGATGCGGGGGTCTTCGAATACCTTGAATTTCTGCGCAACAAAATACAGTATAACTGCCGATACAACTCCGAGGGAGCTTAAAACAACTACAGTGAAAATGATTGTATTCATTAATTAATCTGCTTTTTCAATATAAAAAGAAAATTGTTTTTTCAGTTTTTCCCGAATCAAATATATCACAAAATAGTATGTCGCAAGCGATGCCAAAGAAATCAAGCCCGCGTACAGTTCGCCCGTTCCCGTTTCGAGCAAAAGCAAAAGTACAGCCGTAACCACAGCCGCCGGCATCAGATATGCCAGAACAGCCGCTTTCAGACCCATACTTACTTCCGTCATTACATTGACTTTATCGCCGCACTGCACTTTCTGCCCCGTGTTGGGGACGAAAATAATTTTTCCCTTCCGTTCGAAAGCGGAACACATACCTTTGGCGCTACATCCCGAACATGCCGACATACTGATTATATCTACAGCTATATTTTCGGCTGTTATTTCCGAAACAACTCCCGAACGACTTGTGCAAGAAACATTTCTATCCATTGTGACCATCAATTCCAAAACCGATACAGTGTGCAAATTTAGACAGAATTATTGAATGTGCAAATTTTTTTATATCGGGAACTTCTAAAAACTTGATTTTTCAAGACAGACAAGATTTTTAAACCGGAGTTTACCAGTTGTAAATGAGGATTTAAAAATTATGATAGAATAGACATTGAACGCCGAATAAGCAGTTTTTAGGAATTCCCTGCCGATTTTCGCAGTCAATTAAAAAATATTGCGTAAATTTGTATCCGAATTTAAAAGGTTTAGAGATGAAAAGATTTTTATTTACAATCATTTGCGCCGTTTTTTTGGTTTCTTGCAATGATGAAATAGATTTGGCGGGCAGGCAGGGAATATTTGAATTTCTGCAGGATGATTTTTCGGGAGTCGGCGTTCAGGACGGATTCGAATTGTATCTGACTGCCGGTAATCCTGCCAAAATCAGGATAGAATCGGATGAAAACGTAATAAATCACGTGAAATACGAAGTGAAAAACGGGATACTGTATTTTTACAAAGAGCCGAAAAAGGAATTTTCGAGCGAAGTTTCGGTAAAAATATATGTAACGAAAGATTCGCTGGACGCTTTAATCGCATCGTCGTCGAAGGTGCAAATCACGGATACGTTGAGAACAAAGGCAATAACCATTGTTTTGTCGAATAAAAGCGCTCTGACGGGCAGGCTGGAATGTACAGGCATACAATCGGCAATAAACGGTTCAACTGTCGAACTGGAAGGCATTTCCGACACTTTGCGGATGAATATCGACGGCGGAAGCACCGTGAAACTGTCGGCATTGACCTCAAATAATGCCGACGTGAACATTTCGGGAAGCAGTGCGGCGGAAATAACCGTCAACAGGGAACTTGAAGTCAATGCCAGAGAGAGAAGCCGTCTGCATTACAAAGGAACGGCAGTCATCAGAAGTCTGGTTTCGGACGACGATTCCGAAATTAAAAAGATTCCGTAATGAACTCATTCGGAAGGATTTTTCGCGTCCACATCTTCGGCGAATCGCACGGCAACGGAGTGGGAATCTGCATAGACGGCTGTCCGGAAGGCATCGACCTGTCGCCGGACGATTTTACATCCGACCTGAGCAGACGAAAAAGCGGAGCGCGGGGAACCACGCCGCGTACGGAAAGCGATATGCCCGAAATTCTTAGCGGAATTTACAGGGGCTATACAACAGGAGCGCCGATAACCATACTGTTCCGAAACGAAAACACCCGTTCGTCCGACTACGAGCGTTTTACGGTTATGCCGCGCCCGGGTCATGCCGATTTTTCCGGATACAAAAAATTTAACGGATTCAACGACCCCAGAGGCGGAGGGCATTTTTCGGGACGTGTTACCCTGGGTATCGTGTCGGCGGGGGTTATAGCAAAAAAAATAATTGCTCCGGTAAATATCGAAGCCAGACTCGTCGAAGTGGGCGGCAGCGCCGATATACAGAGTAAAATCGAGGAAGCGTTAGCCGCAAACGATTCTGTCGGCGGATTGATTCGGTGCCGGATATCCGGTCTTCCCGCCGGAATAGGCAATCCGTTTTTCGACAGCATCGAATCCGTTCTGGCTCACATATTATTCTCGATACCGGGGGTAAAGGGAGTTGAGTTCGGCGCCGGTTTTGCCGCTGCCGGAATGAGGGGAAGCGAACACAACGATGCTTTATTGTCGTCAACAGGCAAGACAGTTACGAATAATGCCGGAGGAATCAACGGCGGCATATCCAACGGAAACGATATAACGGTGAATATAGCGGTTAAACCCACTTCGAGCATAGGCGTGGAACAGAAAACATTCAATTTCGAAACGCAAAAGACGGATATTCTGCAAGTAAAGGGACGGCACGACGCCTGCATCGCTCTGAGGATTCCGGTAATTGCGGAGGCTGCTTCGGCAATAGCTCTGGCAGACTTAATGTTCGCGAAAAAATAAAAGATGATTGTATCAAAAAAAATAACAAAATCGTTCGGCAATCTTAAAGTTCTGAAAGGTATTGATTTGACCATAGAGAAGGGAGAGGTGGTCTCCATAGTCGGTCCGAGCGGCGCGGGGAAAAGCACTTTTCTGCAAATACTTGGAACTCTAAGCCGTCCCGACAGCGGGGAAATACTGATTGAAGGCGCTTCGGTATTCAGTCTTAATTCCGACAAAATGGCGGGATTCAGGAACAGACATATCGGGTTCGTTTTCCAGTTTCATCATCTGCTGCCCGAATTTACAGCTTTGGAAAACGTTTGTATTCCGGGATATATCGCAAAAAACAATAACCGGCAGGTCGTGGAACGCGCAAAAGAACTGCTGGCATTTCTAAATCTCTCCGACAGACTGACGCACAAGCCCGAAGAACTGTCGGGAGGCGAACAGCAGCGGGTCGCCGTCGCAAGAGCGCTGATAAACAGTCCCGATATTATTTTAGCCGACGAACCGTCCGGAAACCTTGACATGCAGAACAGAACAGAGCTACACAAACTGTTTTTCAAATTGAGAGACGAATTCGGACAGACAATTGTCATTGTTACTCACGATGACAGCCTTGCCGGAATGTCGGACAGAAAACTGACGATGATAGACGGGATAATTCAATGACTTTCATCTGATTTATAAAAATTAAAATACGGATTATGAATCGTTTCAACCTGACCGTCTCCGTTACGGAATACAATTCGACGGAAGAACTGGACGACAGATACAAAGACCTGATACAAGCGGCATACGACGCCTGTTCAACATCTTATGCTCCGTTTTCGAAATTCAATGCGGGCGCGGCAGTGCTTCTGGAAAACGGAGAGACAATAAAAGGCAGCAATCAGGAAAATGCGGCATATCCGTCGGGATTATGCGCCGAAAGAGTGGCTGTCTTTTACGCCAATTCGGTTTATCCCGACACTCCGATAACTGCAATTGCAATAGCTGCGTCCGTTTCGGGAACACCGAATAAAGATCCTGTATATCCCTGCGGGTCATGCCGCCAGTCGTTGCTGCAAAGCGAACGGCGATTCCGAAAAAATATCCGGGTGTTTATGGTCGGCTCCGAAAAAATTCACATGGTCGAAAGCATCAAGGATTTGCTCCCGCTATCGTTTGAAATGAAGGAGAGTTGAGAGTGAAAAATATCTCTCCATTCTCAACTCTCAACTCTCAACTCTCAACTCTCAACTCTGTAGAAGGGGTCGAATTGAAACACAACATCGTTTTTCTATAAACATATGATGTCTTCGACATCAAAACCTGCTTACATCATTTATTTTCTGCGTCATAATCACCCCCCCTGTGTGTCTACTTTTTTGTCATGGAGTTGCTATTGATATTT
>JAISSE010000027.1 GCA_031273285.1 Prevotellaceae bacterium | reverse complement strand
AAATGGTACAACGGATATTCGTGGGACGGCAAAACTTCGGTTTACAATCCGTTTTCGACCCTGCTGTTTTTCTCCAAAAAGCAGTTCGACAACTACTGGTTTCGCACGGGAACGCCGACGTTTCTTGTCGACATACTCAAAAATCGCAATCAAATCAGCCCCGTACTGAAGCCTGTCGTTACCGATTCGAGCGTATTCGACAGTTACGACCCTGTCAATATCGGCGAAATACCTCTGCTCTTTCAGACCGGTTATCTTACAATCAAGCATAAAACGCTGATACTCGGAATAGCCGAATATACGCTTGACGTCCCGAATATGGAAGTTAAGGATTCGTTCCTGAAATATCTGTTGAGCGCATACAGCGCCTATCCCGTCGAACAGGTTCAGCCGCTGATATCCAATATGAAGCGGCAACTGTTCACCGGAGACGCATCGGGTCTGGAACAGAATTTGCGCATGTTGCTGGCTCACATACCGAATATTCTACATATCGGCAGGGAAGCCTACTATCAGTCATTATTTTTACTGCTGATGAAAATACTCGGCTTCGACATTCGGGGAGAGATTATGACCAATATCGGACGGATTGACGCGGTATGGCGTCAGCCCGGGCTGACGGTGATTGCCGAAATAAAATATCATCCGAAAAAAAACATGGACAGTCTGCTGGACGAGGCGATGTCGCAAATTGACGACCGCAAGTATCATGAAATGTATCTTGACGGGAAAATCATGCTGATGGCGATTGCTTTTACCGGAAAGGAAGTGAAATGCAGAATGGATGAAAAAAAAGATGATAAAAATGAAAGATGATGAATTAGAAGAAGTTGACGCTGAAGATTCGAGCGAATTGTTCGAACATTTTCACTTTAATGTGGATAAGGGACAGTCGCCTTTGCGAATTGACAAGTTTGTAACAAGCAGGATTGAAAATGCGTCGAGAAACAAGATTCAGATTGCTGCCGGCGCCGATTTTATCTGGGTAAACGGAGAGCCTGTCAAATCGAGCTATAAGGTTAAGCCTCTTGACGATATCTCTATTATGATGCCTTTTCAGAGACGGGGGATTGAACTTGTCTCCGAAAATATTCCTCTGAATATAGTTTATGAGGACGACGATGTCATCGTTGTCGATAAGGAAGCGGGAATGGTAGTGCATCCCGGACACGGAAACTACAGCGGGACACTGGTGAACGCGCTTTTGTATCATTTGGAACAGCAGGGCAAACAGGCTCTGATAGAAGACGATGAAACGGGAGGACTGCTTGTGCACAGGATAGATAAAAACACTTCGGGATTACTGGTTGTCGCAAAAAATCTGGCGGCTAATGCCAAACTGGCAAAACAGTTTTTCTACCATTCGACCAAACGTAAATATATCGCTCTGGTCTGGGGGACTTTCGAAGAAAAAGAAGGGACAATCGATACTTATATCGGACGAAGTTTTCAGGACAGGCTGAAAATGACTGTTTTCAACGAAAATGAAAATCCGAACGCCAAACATGCAATAACACACTACAGGGTGGTAGAGGAATTTGACTATGTTACGCTGATCGAATGCAGACTGGAGACCGGTCGAACTCATCAGATACGTGTACACATGGAACATATCGGTCATCCGCTGTTCGGCGACGAACGTTATGGCGGTAACAGGATTCTGCGGGGAACAACTTTTTCGAAGTATAAACAGTTTGTGGAACATTGTTTTGCGATTCTTCCACGTCAGGCTTTGCATGCTGCGTTGCTGGGATTCAGGCATCCGGCTACGGGGCAGGATATGGTTTTCGAATCGAAACTGCCGGCAGATATGGCTACCGTAATCGACCGCTGGAGAAATTATATAAAGTATAGAAATGAGTATAACTAAGTGTAACTGTTTAAAATATATTTATGTATGAGAAACATATTATTTACAATGAGTATTTTTCTGTTTGTCTGTCCGTCTTACGGACAGGAAGTTATTGATTTGTACGAAGAAGGAAAAATTCCCGACGCCGTACCCGCATCAAATGAAGTTAAGGAAAACGCCCCGAATCTAACGGTTTTTCTTCCCGAAAATCCAACGGGCGAAGCGGTAGTGATTTGCCCCGGAGGCGGTTACGGCGGGCTGGCTGTCAATCACGAAGGTTATGACGTTGCCCGACGGTTCAATGAACATGGCATAGCTGCGTTTGTCCTGAAATACAGGCTTCCGAACAGCAGCATATCAACAAAACCGCATTTGTCGCCGATACAGGATCTGCAAAAGGCGATTGACATGGTGAGATGCCGAGCCGAAGAATGGAAAATCAGTCCCGATAAAGTGGGAATCATGGGTTTTTCGGCGGGAGGGCATTTGGCTTCGACCGGAGGAACTCATTTCGACAAACAGTATATCCGTTCGAAATCCGGCAATATTCGTCCTGATTTTATGATACTTATATACCCGGTAATAACTTCCGATGCAACATTTACGCATGGCGGTTCGATAAAAAATCTGCTGGGAGCAAACCCTTCGCAGGAACTCCTCGAAGAATTTTCGAACGAAAAACGGATAACAAAGGAAACGCCTCCGGCTTTTATTGTGCATTCTGCCGACGATAAGGTTGTTCCAGTAAAAAACAGTCTTGTTTTTGCCGAAGAACTTGCCAAAAACGATGTTCTTTTCGAGATGCATATTTTCCCGAAAGGAGGACACGGATACGGAATGAACAATGCGACAACAAAAACGGAGTGGTTCGGTATGTGTGTGAACTGGATGAAAATAACGAACAGTGAACAGTGAACAGTGAATAACGAATAGTAGGGGCAGACCTATGTGTCTGCCCTTATTCGTTATTGCGAGTACCCAATAAACCAGGTTTATCAAAAAGGAAAATGACGGCGATTGCGTGATTTCCAGCCGATTATAATTAAGTGGTACACGTCATTGCGAGTACCCAATAAACTGCGTTTATCAAAAAGGGGAATGACGGCGATAGCCTGATTCTCATGCGATTACACAAAGTGGTACCCGTCATTGCGAACGCAGTGAAGCAATCCAGAGGTGTGTCTATGTGTCCCACTCCTGGATTGCTTCACTGCGTTTATACTGACGAGAATTTACAATCGGCTAAAAATCAATCAATTCTCGTCATTTCCCCTTTTTGATAAACGCAGTTTATTGGGTACTCGCAATGACGGGGATGTCTGTCATTTTCAATTGCTTAATTCTGTCCATTCTATAATCCTGTAAATTCTGATTCAGACACGTTTATAATGACGGAAACCACTGTTGATCAGGAGTTTCTACGAATGTGAAGAAAATAAAAACGACTTCAAGTTGGGTGCCC
>JAISSE010000222.1 GCA_031273285.1 Prevotellaceae bacterium | reverse complement strand
GATGAATATTTTTGCCGTCAGATTGGGAATTCCGATATAAAATGCTTACCTTTGTGCCGTTAAAATGAAATAATTTTCAAAAAGAAGTCAAACAGTAAAAAGATTCACTGATATGCGCAAAAGATTCGAGCCTCAAACAGAGTTGGGAAAACTGTTAATGGAAGATACCCCGACACCAAAGAGTCGTGATGGAACGGTCAGTTTGATCATAGCCCTGCGTGAGTTGTACAAAACCAGGGTTCACCGCAACAGGATTCTAATACCAAGTTGCTATCAAATAACATACAAAAACGCAGGGTAATATCCTGTTAATAAAGGATTAATAAGTTTTATCATAACTATAATGACAAAGTTTTGGGATAATAGTCATTTTGGGATAAATAATAATTTGCGTAAATCCTTAAAATCTGCGTCATCTGCGTGCCGAACTGCTTTCGAGACGTCCTCTTCTTTTTGGCTTCGGGTTCGGCAGTTTACCTGAGAATAAGTTCTTCGATTATATTTTCGCCTGCCCGGCGATTGAGTTCACCGACTATCTCCGAGCGCATCATGAACAGTTCGTCGCGTACTATCGATGACGACAGATATACATACAGTTTTTTTCCTTCAAGTCGTTTACGCAGTGTGGCTTTCGATATGGCGTCGCCCAGGATTTCGTCCCACATTTTCAGCAGCTGATAGTCGCGGTATCCTTTTTCGAGACCGAATTCCCTGATGAACAGAGACAGTAAATCGCCGACGATAACAGGTTTGCTGCGTCTCATTTTCAGGATGATTGTAAAAGTTCCACGTTTCCGGCGCTCATTTTGAAAATTTTGTAGTTTGCATCCGTCTTTTTCAGCAGGGTGTCGAGACGGCTTTTGTTACTGTCGGTCAGGAATATTTGTCCGAATCCGCTCCCCGTTACAAACGATATTAGCCGTTCGACCCTTTCGACATCAAGTTTGTCGAAAATATCATCGAGCAGCAGTATGGGCGAGATTCCGGAATGTTGCTTGATTATGCGGAACTGTGTCATCATCATTGCAATAAGGTAAGTTTTTTGCTGCCCCTGCGAACCGGAATTTTTCAGTGTCCGACCGTTGATTTCCATAATCAGGTCGTCGCGGTGAATGCCTGCGGAAGTGTATTGCAGAGCGCAGTCTCTCTCCAGATTGGCGTCCAGCAGCGATTTGAGTTCGCCCTTTTCCAAATCGGAACGATATGATAGTCCGACAGTGTCTTTTCCTCCCGAAACGGCATCATATATCTCCTGAAATACAGGCATAAACGATTCCAGCATGGTTTTTCGCTTTTCGTAAACCGTCTGTCCGTAAACGGACATTTGCTCGTTCAGTGTGTCAATAAAACTGAAATCAATATCGGAGATTCTGTATTTCAGCATTTTATTGCGGTTCATCAATACATTGTTATAGCGGATTAATGCATCAAGATACTGCCTGTCGGTTTGAGAAATCACCGAGTTGAGAAATTTTCGTCTTTCCTCGCTGCCGCTGTTTATCAGCGAAGTATCCGAAGGAGTGATGAATACCAGAGGAATAACCCCGATATGTTCCGACAGTTTCCTGTATTCCTTCGAATTGTATTTAAACGATTTCTTTCCCGCGCGTTTAATCCCGCACGAAACATTTTCCTCGTCATCTTTTCGGATGTACCTGGCTTTCAGCATGAAATAGTCCCCGTTGTCGCGTATGTTCACATAATCGCTTGAAACAAACTTGCTTTTACACATCGACAGATAATATATCCCGTCCAGAAGATTGGTTTTGCCTTCGCCGTTATTTCCTATAAAACAGTTCAATACGGGAGAACAATCAATGTCCAACTGTTCTATATTCTTGAAATTCGAGACGCTGAGGTATTTGAGATACATTGAACTATTTCAGATTTTCGAGCCTGCTGATTGCTTTAATTGCCTCATTATACATATCTTCCATCCCCTTGTGACTGCCTCCGGGCGCGTAACGCGCATATTCGCAATTTTCCATAACCGCAATCAATAAATCAATATTTTCCTGCGGGATGTTTTGCGAGGCTAATTTTTCCTGAACTTTATCTCTCGAAAATTCAGCGCCCTGCATGTTCAATTTATCGCTTATATATCCCCACACCGCTTTTGCCACCTCTTCGTAGAAACCGACCGGGTCGTCCGCCTTCAGAAGTTTCGCCGACTGTTTTAAACGACCGATTGCAACCTTGTTGGCTTTTTTATTGCGCATCAGTGCCACATTTTGCCTGTCCTTTGCCATTTTGCGCCTTACGAAGCATATTATGGCGAAAACCAGTATTATGGCGGCAAAGAACAGCCAGAAATCCGACGAACCGAAGAAAACATATCCGCTTGGATTGAGCTTTGACGGCAAGGTTGTTTTGATAAACAAAATATCGTTGCCCAGATGCTCAATCTTTTTCCCCGTAACCATCGGCATGGAGGCTATCGGCTGAATATTAGCGCCTCCGGGGTCTTTTTCCACTTCCAGATGTATGGGGTCGGATTTCAAGGTTACATAACTTCCCCTGCGAGTGTCGAAATACGAAAATTCCACTGCCGGAAGTTCGTATTCTCCTGCACTTCTGGGGATAAGCACATAATCGAATTTTTTAGACCCCGACCCTCCCGTTTCGGTTGTTTTGACATTTTCCGCTGTTGTCGGGTCATATTTGTCGAATTTGTCGGGAAATGATAACGGGGGAGGATTGACCTGCTTGAAATTGCCTGTTCCCGAAACCGTAACGGAATATGTAATCGCCTGGTTTGCTACAATTTTATCTTTATCAACTTTGGTCGCAAGCGTAAAATTTCCCGTAGCGCCGTTGAATGAGGCGGGCGCTCCCGCCGGAAAATCTTTTATGCCAAGTGTTACGGGTGCGGATTTCAACTGCTTGGTTATGACCTTGTATTGAGGTCCGATAAAAATATCGAACATGTCGTTCGTCGCACGCGACTGTTGCGGAACCTGTATCTTAACGGCTGCTTCTATGGAGGCAAGTGTTATTTCTCCCGCACGCAGGGGATGCAGAATCAATCGTGCCAGAGTTACCGTGTTGTATATTCTGTTGTTATATTTCTGCTGACGCTGATTCGATTCGGCGGCGGAAACCTGTAATTGCTGAAAATCAAACCCTGCCAGCGTAGACATGTTAAACGGCATCACGCCTACAACCGGAACATTGCGCCAGTAAAGTTTTATGGTGAGAATCAGCGGCTCTCCCTTGTACACCGATTGCCGGTTAAATTCCATCCTGATAAACAAATCGTCGGGACTGATGTCCTCCGGATTGCTCTGTCCCTGAGAGTTACCCGTACCCGAACCCGGCTTGTTCGCATCTTCCTTTATGACTTCAACAGCGGCTTTTTTGGATTTCAGCGATGTTCCGTCCTTCAGTTTCACTTCCGCCACGGGAATATCGAATACCCCCACTTTGTCGGTCTGCACTACGTAGGTATAACGTACCGATGATTCGGTCAAATTTCCATTGATACTAATGGAACTGAACGATTGCGTCGGACCCGCAATAACGGTGAAATCGGGAAAAGCCGGTGGAATAAAGGATTCTACGTTACCCGGTTGAGTGTCTTCTACCGTATAAACGATTTGGAATTTACTGTTGACCGCAACAATAGAAGGCTCCGCCTTTACCACAAAACTCTGGGCAAATACGGCGACCGGACAAAATGACATCAAAACAAAAAACCAAATTTTCTTACAATTACTCATATCCTCATTTATCAATTTTGTTACTTAGATTCTATTATATCAAATAGTTTAAAAGCCCAACAACAATTTTCCAATCTGCAAAGATAATACAAAATCCTCA
>JAISSE010000218.1 GCA_031273285.1 Prevotellaceae bacterium | reverse complement strand
AGTATGCCAGTATGCCATTGCAAAACGAAGATGATCTTTCAACGTTTTGCCCAGAACCACCTTGTTTTCATCATAATAATGAAATGCCAGCGGATTTTTGGACTCTCGTCCTTCGAATTGAATTTTTCCTATTCCCGGGAAAAACTCTTTTTCTCCTTTATAAAAACTCATAATCTTAATTTTATTAATTATTTAAACATTTATTTTCCAATTATTCACTGCTCACTGTTCTATATTCAGCTTTTCTTTCCAACTTTCGTAAACCTCGCGATATGTGTCCGATTTTGACGTATCCGGCTCTATCGTATACAGTTTTTTCAGCGAACCGAATGCTTCCTGCGGCGATTTGTATATTCCCGCTCCGATTCCGGCGCCCTTGGCGGCTCCCGCTGCTCCGTTGGTATCGTAAAGCTCTATTACCGCGCCCGTTATACCCGTCAAAGTGTCCCTGAATATCGGACTTAGAAACATGTTTGCATTACCCGCACGGATAACGTTCACATCGACCCCCATTGCGTTCATCACTTCGACGCCGTATTTGAATGAGAATACGATGCCCTCCTGCGCGGCGCGGGCTATATGCCGCTGATTATGGATATTGAAATTCAAGCCGTGAATCGAACATCCTATCTCCCTGTTCTGCAACATGCGTTCCGCTCCGTTTCCAAAAGGCAGAATAACAAGTCCTTCCGAACCGACGGGGACGGTTGCGGCAATATCGTTCAGTTCGCTGTAGCTGATGCCTTCGGGCGCAACATTCCGTTTTATCCACGAGTTGAGAATGCCGACACCGTTTATACACAGCAAAATTCCCAGACGTGTCTGCTCTTTGGTATGATTTACGTGGGCGAAAGTGTTGACGCGCGAGTGTTTGTCATAATTAACCTTATCGTTAACACCATAGACAACACCCGAAGTTCCGGCGGTCGCGGCTATTTCTCCGGGATTGAATACGTTTAGCGACAGGGCATTGTTCGGCTGGTCGCCGGCACGGTAGGTAACGGGAGTGCCTTTTTTCAAGCCGAGTTCCTTTGCCACCGATTCCAGCAGTTCGCCCTGTTTGCCGAATGTCGGATAAATATCTGCTACAATGTCTTTTTCGAACCCGAAGCAGTTTAAAATGTCTTCCGAAATTTCCTCTTTCCCGAAATCCCAAAAAATCCCTTCCGACAGTCCCGATACAGTGGTTACTATATCGCCGGTCAGCCGCATGGCTATATAATCGCCCGGCAGCATGAACTTGTAAACTGATTCGAATAAACGGGGTTCGTTTTCCCTGACCCAGGCTAATTTGGCGGCGGTAAAGTTTCCCGGCGAATTGAGCAGATGCGAGAGACACCGTTCCGCTCCGATACGTTCAAAAGCCTGTTCGCCGTAAGGCACTGCGCGACTGTCGCACCAGATAATCGAGGGGCGCAAAACCGTCCTGTTTTTATCAACCAGCACCAAACCGTGCATCTGGTACGAGATACCTATGGCTTTGATATCCTCGCCGCTGATATTCCCGTTTTTCAGAGCCTGTTTGATGGCTATTTTCAAATAGTCCCACCAGTCGTCCGGATTTTGTTCCGCCCAGCCGGGTTTTAACGCCCTGATAGGCGCTTCTTCGTGCGGATAAAATTCCGAACCGACTATCCGGCCGCTTTCCTGATTCACTATGGAAGCCTTCACCGACGAACTTCCAATATCACATCCCAATAGATACATTCCGATTACATTTTATTTTTGTTCGACACAAGACACAACCCCTCGCTGCGCATTCGGCGCATATTTTACGGGAGTCCGGCATTTTTATTCTATCATTCATTGTTTTTTAGGAATAAAAATTTGCGCAAATGTAGTAAAAATACAAATACAAACTGAAATTTTTTTTGTTTATCGAAAAAATTTATACTTTTGTCCTGTGAAACGGTATATAAAATTATTTGTAATCAAAATTTTACGATTATGACAATTTTTTCAAAAATAGTGAACGGAGAAATTCCTGCATACAGGATTTCGGAAGACGAAAATTATTTTGCCTTCCTGGATATAAATCCGCTGACCGAAGGTCATACTTTGGTGATTCCGAAAAAGGAGGTCGATTATATCTTCGATTTGACCGCCGACGAACTCGCCGGGCTGACGGTGTTCGCCCAAAAAACGGCAAAAGCAATCGCCAAAGCTGTTCGGTGCAAAAGAGTGGCAATGATTGTGCTGGGGCTTGAAGTGCCTCATGCCCACATACATCTTATCCCGATAGAAAACGAAAGAGACGCGGATTTCGGCAAAAAAAGACTGAAATTAAGCAGGGAAGAGTTCGAAGCTATTGCGGATAAAATCGGAAAAGCGATATCCGCGAATTATCCTTGAATTTTTTATCCACGAATTTCATGCATCCCACGGACTTTTTTTATCCGCGAATGACACGAATTTTCACGAATCTTGTCCACGAATTTATTACGAATTTCACGAGACGAAGTTCGACGCAGTCAATTAAAAAAATCCGAAGGATTTTTTTCGAATCGACGCATGATTGTAAAATCCTGTTAATCCTGCAAATCCTGTAAATCTTGTAAAAACTCTCAACTCTCAACTCTCAATTTTTCACTGTTCACTGTTCACTATATTCGTCCTGTTAATCTTGTGAAAAAATCCTGAAAATCTTTATAATCTGCGTCATCCGCGTGCCGAACCTATTTTGATACGCCCGTTTTCCGATTTAATACTACCTTTGCCGCAAAAAAACGGGATTTTATAAAAGATGATAACAATATGGTGAGAGCAAAAAAATTTCTCGGACAACATTTCCTGAAAGACAAGGATATAGCGCGGCAAATTGTCGATTCGCTCGATGCGGCGACGGGAAATATCCTGGAAGTCGGTCCGGGAACGGGCGTCCTGACTCAATTTTTGCTTCAGCGTCCCGAAAATCTCAAGTTGGTGGAAATCGACAGAGAATCAATAGCCTTTTTGCGCACCGCATATCCCGAACTGCGGGAATCCGGAGTCGCGAACGGCAGGGAAACAAGTCTCCGTCAGGGTGATTTTCTCGAAATGGAGCTTGACACTCTGTTCGGCAACGGCAGTTTTTCCGTTATCGGCAATTTTCCCTACAATATTTCGTCTCAGATATTTTTCAAAATAATCAAATACAGGGATATTATCCCCGAAACAGTCGGGATGGTGCAAAAAGAAGTCGCCGAACGTATGGTTTCGCTTCCCGGCAAAAAAACTTACGGTATCCTGAGCATATTGCTGCAACGCTGGTACAATATCGAATATCTGTTTACCGTTGATGCAGGCGTATTTATTCCGCCTCCGAAAGTCAAGTCGGCGGTGATAAAAATGACCCGTAACGACAGGCGGGACATGCAATGTAATGAAGATCTGTTCGTTAAACTGGTCAAAACCATTTTCAATCAGCGGCGCAAAACAATCAGAAATTCGATAAAACCGTTGCTGGGCGACAAAACCTTCGATTGCGCCTTTATGAACCTGCGTCCCGAACAACTGACAATATCACAGTATATTGACTTTACAAACGAAATAGAAAAAATTTTATGACCGATTCATTGCTCTGGAAAATAAACAGGGACAACTTCCCTCCCTCATTTCTCTTCGGAACGATACACATCTACGATTCAACCGTTTTTCGTATCCCGGAGATGATTTACAGGCTGATTGATTCCGTCGACATATATTTGCCCGAATCCGACACCCGACGGGTACCATACGGCGAAATACGGAATCGGATGATTGTAACCGACCCCGATTATTCGCTTAAAAACTTTTTCGACGACAAAAGTTACGCCGAAATACTAAGCCTGTCCGAAACGGAAACGGATATTCTGGACAAATACAAGCCGTTTTTCGTTTCTTCGCTGATGATGACGGACGAAAATATGCCCGACGATTCCGTTGATTTCGAGCTGCTCAACTATGCTTCGTCTGTAGGCAAGACTGTTTGCGAGCTGGAAAGTTTTGAAGAGCAAATGAACGCTATCGACAATATTCCGTACAGGGAACAGGCGGAAATAATCGAACGTTCCATGCTGTC
>JAISSE010000035.1 GCA_031273285.1 Prevotellaceae bacterium | reverse complement strand
TCGTGAAAATTTTGATAACGTATTGTTAATAACATAATTTGATTTATAAAGCATGTTCACTCATCTACACGTACACACACAATATTCTGTGTTAGACGGAGCTTCGGCGATAACGGATTTGTTCGCAACGGCGAAAGCAGACAACCAGAAGGCTCTGGCGATAACAGACCACGGCAACATGTACGGCGTCAAGGAGTCTCTACGACGGCAAAGGCTGCGACAAACACACGATAGACGCAACATTATTTTAGTCCGCAATCTTTTTTGTTCGTAATATCGAATTTATTATTACCTTTGCGGGGTTGTCGGAGAGATGTATCCGTAACGGAAAAATGGAATATTGACAGTTAAAAACTATTATTAATTATATACTTATGATTAAAAATTCTTTTAAAAACAGCACGAAAAGCGTCATTGCGGCGGTTCTGTCCGTCCCGATGCCGGCAACATATCGTTTTGTCCGGACGCAAAAACACGTCGAACCGCTCCCGAACGCCCGGATTTATTATGCGGTTTCGCACAGCGGAGAAATTTTGTTTCAAAATAGTAAAATATATGTCAAACTGTACGCTACGCCGCGAAAGAACGGCTGTCGCGTAATTAAAAATGAATTAAAAAACCGAAGATTGTCATGAAAAAGATTTTTATTTTGTGTTTGTTTGCAAGTTTGTGTGTAGCTTGCATGGAAGAAGCGTCGATAGAGATAACGAATCTCCGTTGCGAAAACCTTACCGACCCTGTGATAGATGTTTCCAAGCCCCGTTTGAGCTGGGAAATACAGTCCGACGGTCGCGGTATAAAGCAGAAATTTTACAGAATACTTGTAGCCTCGTCGCGGGAAAAGCTCGATAACGACGAAGGCGATTTGTGGGACAGCCGAAAGACGAAGTCCGGCAGTTCGGTATTTGTCAGATACGATGGAGCCGAATTAACCGCCCGGACGGAATATTTCTGGAAAGTCAGGGTCGGGACAAACAGAGGCGAATCGGAGTGGAGCAAACCCGCTTCGTGGACGACGGGCTTGACCGGACAGACCGACTGGCAGGCTAAATGGACGGGACTGAACGGGACGTCGGACAGGGATGTGATTTCCGAATGGAAAACCCGACTTGCCGCGCGTTATTTCCGAAAGGAGTTCAGCGTATCCGGAAAACCGGAAAAAGCCACGCTGTACGTCTCCGGACTGGGACTTTACGAAGCGTATCTCAATGCGGAACGTATCGGAGAACAGGTGCTGTCGCCCACGCCCACCGACTATTCGAAGGCGGTTAAATACAATACCTTTGATATTACAAACCGGCTGACCGAAGGAAACAATGCAATCGGCGTTGTGCTGGGTAACGGACGGTTCTTCACGATGAGGCGCAATCAGGTACGCGACTTCGGTTTCCCAAGAATGATTCTTCAGCTCGAAATCAAATATGCCGACGGCAGCGTTCAAACAGTTGTCAGCGACGACTCGTGGAAAGCAACAGCCGACGGACCCATCCTTGCCAACAATGAATTTGACGGCGAAGAATATGACGCGCGTAAGGAAATGCCCGGATGGAACAAACCCGGATTCGACGATTCCGCATGGCTGCCCGCAGAGCTTGTCGATGCGCCCGGAGGCAAACTCGAAGCGCAAATCAACAGGAATATCAAAGTGATGGAAACCATTCGCCCTGTGTCGATAGGCGAAATTCGACCGGGGGTATTTGTCATGGATATGGGACAGAACATGGTCGGATGGCTGCGGATGAAAGTGAAAGGCAGGGCGGGCGACGCGGTTAAACTGCGTTTTTCGGAACTGCTCAATGACGACGGAACGCTTTATGTCGCAAACCTGCGAAGCGCCGAAGCTGCCGATACCTATATATTAAAGGGTGATGCCGTCGAAACATGGGCGCCGTCGTTTACATATCACGGCTTCCGTTTTGTGGAAATATCCGGTTTCCCCGGCAAACCTGCCGCGGACAATTTCGAAGGACTTGTTGTTTACGATGAAATGGAAAATACGGGAGAATTTGAGACGTCGAATGCTACCGTCAATCAGATATATAAAAATGCGTGGTGGGGTACGCGGGGCAATTATCGCGGTATGCCTACCGACTGCCCGCAGAGAGACGAACGCATGGGCTGGCTCGGCGACCGCGCCGTCGGCTCGCAGGGCGAAAGCTACATGTTCGACAATAACAATCTGTATGCAAAATGGCTCGACGACATCGAACAGGCGCAGCGCGAAGACGGTTGCGTTCCCGACGTGGCGCCGAATTACTGGAGCGTGTACAGCGACAATATGACCTGGCCCGGCGCTTACGTGATAATCGCCAATATGCTCTACGAACAGTACGGAAACAGGGAACCCATCGAAAAGCACTACGAATCGATGAAGAAATGGATAAGCTACATGCAGGGCAAATATCTTAAAGATACCATCATGACCAAGGACACCTACGGGGACTGGTGTATGCCTCCCGAATCGCCCGAACTGATTCACTCGCAGGATCCCGCACGCAGAACCGACGGAGCGGTACTTAGTACTGCATTTTATTTCAGGATACTTTATCTGCTGGAAAAATTTGCCGTCATGCTCGAAAAGGAGGAAGACGCCGATGCTTTCGCACAGCAGGCGGAATCTGTCAAAAATGCCTTCAACAACAAATATTTCAACAGGGAAACCGGACAGTACGACAATAACACCGTAACGGCGAATCTCCTGCCGCTGTGCTACGGTATGACGCCCGACGAATACAGGGACGATGTATTCAAAAACATTGTCGATAAAACTCTGGGCGAGTTTAACGGTCATGTCAGTACCGGACTGGTGGGGATACAGTGGCTGATGCGCGGTCTGTCGGAATACGGACGTCCGGATATAGCCTACAGAATAGTTACCAACAGGGATTATCCGAGCTGGGGATACATGATTGAAAACGGCGCGACTACCATCTGGGAACTCTGGAACGGCAACACTGCAAATCCGGATATGAACTCCGGCAATCATGTCATGCTGCTCGGCGACCTTGTCGTCTGGTTCTACGAATATCTTGCCGGAATACAAAACGACCCGAACAGCGCGGGTTTCGAGGAAATAGTGATGAAACCCTACCCCGTCGAAGGTCTGGATTACGTGAAAGCGACGTACAAATCCGTCAGGGGAGTCATCAAAAGCGAATGGACGAAAGCCGACGGTCGGTTTGTGTGGAACATAACCGTCCCCTGCAACTCTACGGCTACGGTTTATATCCCCGTTACGGAAGATAAAAACAAGGTAACCGAAAGCGGTAAAAAGGCATCCGCGTCCAAAGGCGTGAAATTCCTTAAACTGACGGATAAATATCGCGTATTCAGAATCGGCTCGGGAAGTTACAGTTTCAGCGTGGAATAATTTATTTCACAGGATAATTTTATTTTACACGATTAACAGGATATATTTTTACACGATTAACAGGATTTTCCGGATTAGCATATATCCGGCAAAATCCTGTTAATCCTGTGAA
>JAISSE010000032.1 GCA_031273285.1 Prevotellaceae bacterium | reverse complement strand
ATTGCCACCGCCCGAAGCAACAAAGTAGCCGTCTGTCTGGGATTTCAGGACTATTCGCAGTTAAACCGCGACTATGGCGACAAGGAGAGTAAAGTTGTCCAAAACACTGTGGGAAACATATTTTCTGGTCAGGTGGTGGGAGAATCGGCGAAAACGCTTTCGGAACGTTTCGGAAAAGTGCTGCAAAAACGTCAGTCCATGACAATTAACCGCAACGACAAATCAACATCCATCTCCACGCAGTTAGACAGTCTTATTCCGGCATCGAAAATCAGCAATCTCACGCAGGGCATGTTCGTAGGCGCAATATCCGACAATTTCGACGAACGCATTGAACAGAAGATTTTTCATGCAGAAATTGTGGTTGATAACGAAGCCGTATCACGCGAAACAAAAGCCTATAAAAAAATCCCCGACATCGTTGATTTTCGGGACGAAAACGGCAACGACGACATGCAGGCGGAAATCGAACGAAACTACAATCAGGTGAAACAGGATGTGAAACAAATCGTTGCCAATGAATTGTCGCGGATTGAGAATGACCCGGAATTGAGGCATTTGATTAAGAAAGAGTAGAAAATTATATGAGAGTCTAAAGCCTGTTGTACAGGTATTTACTCCGACTTGTAAAATATTTTATAAAATAATAGACCTTTGTAAAATAATTTTCTTAACTTTGACCGTCAAAGATTGGAGAACATGTACAAGTGATTTTGGTGTAATTAACTGTAAATTTTAGAATTATGACTTTCGCATATTTGATATTGGCTCACAAAAATCCCTCTCGGTTGTTGAGAATGGTGGATGCCCTGACCGCCGACGGCACATATTTCTTTATCCATGTGGATAAAAAAACGGATGAAACGCCTTTTAAATCAATTATTGGAGAACGTGAAAACGTATTTTTTTGCGAACGCAGAAAAACGGTCAACCGGGCAGGGTTTTCACTGGTGGAAGCGACAATGGAACTGATCAGGGAAATGATTATACACGCGGGAATCCCCGATTATGTGCATCTTATGAGCGGACAGGACTTTCCGATAAAATCGAACGAATATATTTTTAATTACTTCGAACGGAACAGGGGGACAAATTTTATCGAATATTTCAGTCTGCCTTCCGAAATTTGGAACGATGGAATGGAAAGAATTCGCTACAAATGGTATGTCGACGATGTGGGATATGTAAAAGCAACGGAATTAATACGAAAACAAAAAACACGCGATTTTTTGCCGGATATTGTCCCTTACGGAGGTGCGACATGGTGGTCGCTTACCGGCGAATGTGTTGCCCATATATTCAGCGAATGTAATCAGGGAAGTCAAATGCATGAATTTTACAGATATACGGTCTCACCTGATGAAATGCTGTTTCATACGTTTTTGATGAACTCGAAATTTAAGGATACCGTTAAGAACTACAGTTTGCGAAAGATGGACTGGAGCGCCGGACAGGCACACCCCAAAACATGGAAAAGAGAAGATTTTGGCGAATTGATTACCTCTCCCAGACTGTTTGCCCGAAAATTTGACGCTGATATTGACAGTGAAATACTGGACAGGCTGGAAATGCATATAACAGATGGCTATAACCACAGGAAAAAATCTGAAGTACCTGCTGTCAGTGTGGTTATGAGCATGTATAATGCGGACAAATTTCTGCGGGAGTGCATGGACAGCATACTGGCGCAAACATTTACCGATTTTGAGTTGATCATAGCCGACGACGGTTCATCGGACAACAGCGTGGAAACTGTTAAGTCATATCGGGATAACCGGATAAAACTTGTTGTGGGAGAACACGATTTCATCAATTCTCTGAACACCGCCATGTCTCATGCAAAAGGAAAATATATTGCACGTATGGACGCGGATGATATTATGCCGGTGGACAGACTGGAAGTTCAATATGAATTTATGGAAAAAAATCCTGAAACGGATGTATGCGTCGGCTGGATGCAATTTTTCGGACACAGTACGCATCTTGAAAAAATACCGGCAGACCACGACAAAATAGAAAACGGATTAATCCGTCGGAATTTCATAATGAATCCTACTGCCATGATAAAAAGGGAGATTCTTTCAAACAATAATATAAAATATGAAAGAGATTATCCTCCCGCAGAGGATTACAAACTGTGGGTTGATTTAATTCGTGCGGAATGTCATTTCGCGGGAATGCAGAGAATATTAAACTTCTACAGAACTCATGCCTGTCAGCTTACTGTTACCGGACAGGAGGAAATGAGGAAATCCGCATTCAGGATTCAGATGGAATATGTTGAGTATCTCATGGAACTGATAGCGGGAAAAAACAAAAGATATTTCAAACTGATAAACAGTCTGATTGAAGCCGTAAATGAAGATCTGATTCCCTTTAAAAGTTTGGCTGACACAGTTGGAATCATACACGGGGAATTGTCGGAAAAAGAATCCCGCACCAACGGTCATCTGTCAATAAAAAAATATTTGACCGACAATTACCGGAAAATTATTGATAAATACCGGAAAATTAAACCTTATTCAGCCGAAAATACAAAGATCGAAGAAGCTCCTGTATGGGTGTGCTGGTGGGACGGAGAACAGGCAATGCCCGACATTGTAAAGGCATGCTACAGGTCTGTTTGCAACAATGCCGAAACTCATCCTGTAAGATTAATAACCAAATACAACTGTCGGGAGTTTATTACCGTTCCGGACTGTATTATTGATAAGGTTGACAGGGGAATTATTTCGATTACTCATCTTTCGGATATATTGAGAATGTGTCTTTTGCATGATTACGGAGGATTGTGGACGGATGCGACTGTTTTTGTAACGGGCAAGTTTCGGGCATCCCTGTTCGAGCAGGATTTGTTTACCATAAGAAATTCTGTCGCAATCAGTTTTGATACAGAAGAATACTGCTGGACAACTTTTTTCATTGGAGGGACAAAAGGAAATCCTTTTTTTGCATTCATGAGAGACATTCTTTGCGAGTACTGGAAAAAAGAAGAAACGCTGATACATTATTTTCTGATGGATTATTGCATAGGTATTGCATACGACAAAATGCCCGTCATCCGCAGTATGATAGAGAAAATTCCGTATTCAAATCCTCAAATGTTCGGTATCTGCCAAAATTTGGACAAAGAATTCGACATCGAACTGTATAATCGAATTTGTTCCGATACCGATTTTCATAAACTGACATGGAAAAAGAAATTTG
>JAISSE010000320.1 GCA_031273285.1 Prevotellaceae bacterium | reverse complement strand
ATCATTCTTACAAATCCAATCAGAAGGATATTCAGACACGCACTCAGTAATGTTCTTGTCAGGATAAACGGTGTTTCCTTAAATTCAAACGTTTCCAAAGCGAACAATATCAAGTGATGCAGCAGTATGAGTATTCCCGTATATGTGAAGTACTGTTCGACATGAACTCTGCCGATCGACGGAAGCTCGATCTGGTCGTTGTTCGAAATTCTTTTAAGCATATACGGTCTCAAATAACCGATTGCCGTACAGGCAGCCATGTGCAGTCCGAGGTCGCCCGACAGCAAATCTACGGAAAAGCCCGTCAGGGCGGACAAAAACAGTACCACGGACTTTGAATAGTGTACCGGCATGAACAGAATAAACATCGGATATATCAGCACGTTAAAGTAAATTCCGAGATACAGGGCATTGCAGACAAAAATCTGCAACGCCAGCAATATGACGAAATTCACAACAACTGCCAACTGCTCTCTGTTCATAAATTCCGACTAATCTTTTTTCTCCGAATTGACGGTGTAGTAAATTTTCATTTGATTCGACAGAATTTTGGTAAATCCCTTAACATCCTCTCCGGTAAATGCTTTGTTGATTTCTCCGTATTCTCCGAATTTCGACGACATGAGGTCGTGCTCCGTCCTGCAACCTGTAGCGCTGAAATGATACGGCTGCAGAACCACATCCACGGAACCGGTTACATATTTTTGCGAAGACAGGAGGAAGGCTTCAATATCGCGCATAACAGGCTCCAAATATTGCGCTTCGTGCATCATCATCCCGTACTGGTTGCCCATTTGGTCTTTCCAGTATTGCTGCCATTTTGTCAGCACATGCTTTTCGAGCAATCTGTGGGCGGCTATAATTATCAGCGCGGCAGCGGCTTCGAATCCCACGCGACCTTTGATGCCGATAATTGTGTCGCCGACATGTATATCGCGACCTATCCCGAACGGCGCGGCAATGTCTTCTATCTCTCTGATAACAACCTCCGGAGACAGTTTTTTCCCGTTGAGACCCACGGGTTCGCCGGTTGCGAAGTCGATGCTTATTTTTTCCTTTCCCTGCCTGACCGCCTGCACGGGATAAGCGTCTTCGGGAAGAACGCCGTCGGACAGCAGCGTTTCCGCTCCGCCGACACTTGTTCCCCACAAGCCCTGATTTATCGAGTATTTGGCTTTCTCCCAGCTGTAGCTGTAACCGTGTTTTGCCAGATAATCAATCTCCTCCTGCCGCGACAGGCGCAGGTCGCGGATTGGAGTAAGTATTTCTATTTCGGGGGCGACAACCTGAAACACCAAATCGAAGCGTACCTGATCGTTACCGGCGCCCGTGCTTCCGTGGGCAACATATCCGGCTCCGATTTCTCTTGCGCGGTCGACAATAGCCAGAGCCTGAAAAATACGCTCCGAACTTACCGACAAAGGATAGGTATTTTGTCGCAGCGAATTGCCGAAAATCATGTACCTGATGCCTTTTTCGTAAAATTCCTTCACTTTGTCGATGTTTACGTGCGAAGTCGCACCAAGGTCAAGCGCCTTTTTTTCAATGCGTTCCAAGTCTTCCCGATTAAAACCTCCGGTATTCACCAAAGCGGTGTGTACGTCCAGATTTTTCTCGTTTTTGAGGTAGCGGACGCAGAACGATGTGTCCAAACCTCCGCTGAATGCCAGTAATACTTTATTATTCATGCTTATAAATGTTTTATTTTTAATCAATAACTAAAAACCCGACGGTTTAAGCCTTAAACCGCAGTCTTCTTCAAGTCCGAACATCAGATTCATATTCTGGACTGCCTGTCCCGAAGCGCCTTTTACAAGATTGTCGATTATGCTTGTAATCAGTACCCTGTTTTTGTATTTACCGATGTTGAGCAGACACTTGTTGGTATTCGCAACGTCCTTTAAACTCAGGGATTTGTCGCTTACATGGGTAAACGGATGACTTGCATAAAAATCTTTATACAATGCCGTAATATCATCTTCATCCATAGAACATTCGGCGTAGAGGGACGCAAAGATGCCGCGTGTGAAATTGCCCCTCAGGGGGATAAAATTCAGTTCGGGGATATTGCCCTGTATCCGGTTCAGTGTCTTGCTTATTTCCTTGAGATGCTGATGAGTGAAAGCCTTGTATATGGAGACGTTGCCGTCGCGATAGCTGAAATGCGAGGTCTCGCTCAACGACCGTCCCGCACCCGTCGAACCTGTGATGGCATTGATATGCACTTCGCTGTGCAACAGGTTCGCCGCAGCCAAAGGAATCAGCGCCAGCTGTATGGCTGTGGCAAAACATCCCGGATTTGCAATATTTTGCGCTTCGATGATCTGCTGCCTGTTTATTTCGGGCAATCCGTACACGAAATTTCTGTCGTTCCCGCTTGCCGAAAATACTGTGTCGATACGGAAATCGCTGCCCAAATCAATGATTTTCGTATGCTCGTCGAAACGGTTGTTCGATAAAAATTCACGCGAAATCCCGTGTCCGAGACACATGAAAAGTACGTCTACGAGTTTAAGCCCGTTTGTGAAACGCAAATCCGTATCCCCAAGCAAATCGGTGTGTATCGAACTGACTGCCTGTCCGGAACAGGAAGTGCTGTACACAAACTCCACACCGGCATAAGGGTGGTTTATCAATATCCTAAGAAGCTCTCCCGCAGTATATCCGGCTCCTCCAACAATTCCAATTTTCAATCTGTCTCGCATCTGTTACGGAATTTTGGCGCAAAGATACGAAACAATTACGAATTACGAATTAAAAATTACGAATTTTCGTAATTGTCAATTCGTAATTCATAATTGAAACACCCATGACAAAAAAGATTTTAGACACACAGGGGGATGATTATTCCCTCCGCGTGGTCTGGTTGTAAGCCCTTCGGGCTTAATGTCGTCGTGGAGACGCGGCGCGCCGTGTCTCTACATGCCGCCGTTTTGTCGCCGTCCCGGCATTTTCAATTTTTGAAATAGAATTACGGGCGCAAAGTGCAGAAAAAATTTTCACACATTTTCAGAAATGCTTCGGATTTTTTCCAATCGACGAATGAGCGTATATCCTGTTAATTATGTGAACGATCCGGTTCTCTATTCTCCATTCTCAATTCTCCGTTTTCATCGGTTTGTGTTAAATTCTGTAAAAAATCGAACATCGCCGGTTCACCGTATTGAAATATGTCGTACCTTTGACCTTTATTTTTATAGACGGTTTAAATAATGGCGGAATTTTGTAACGAATATACAGGCGGCAGCGTT
>JAISSE010000294.1 GCA_031273285.1 Prevotellaceae bacterium | reverse complement strand
TTGAGTGAAAATTTTTACAAAGCCGGCGATTCCTGGTTGCTGAAAAACAAATACGGATTGTGGGAAATGTATGCCGAAGGCGATGCAATCGGCAGGGGAAACAAAATCGGCATACTGTCGAAAGAGCTTATTATCAAGCAGGAAGATGCTTTTGTCGAATATATAAGAGGCATTATCCCATCCAAATTCATGCTTAATTTTCTTCGTCTCGGAGTGGGCATTTATAACAGAAATCTGGGCAAATATATTCCCGAAGAAAACAAAGAAGAAATTTATGCCATTTCGCGCTATGCATCAACACAATACAATTGGATAGGGAATAATTATCAGCGTCTGATGAATTACCATTCGGCTCACGACATCGGTCATGCAGTGCAACTTATGGGTTTCGCGGGATGTTCGGCGCTTGCGGTCTGGGGCGACAGAACACGGGACGGCAATTTGCTGATTGGTCGCAATTTCGATTTTTATGCGGGAGACAAGTTTGCCGAAGATAAAATACTGTTATTTATCAATCCGACAGAAGGATATAAACACGCATTCGTTACCTGGGGAGGAATGATCGGCGTAGTATCGGGAATGAACGAGCAGGGTTTGTGCGTGCTGGTAAATGCAGCGCCGTCGAAGATCCCGTTTTCTTCGGCTATGCCGGTATCAATTCTCGCACGCAGGATTTTACAGTATGCCAAGAATATCGAAGAAGCCGTATCTCTGGCTCAGGCAAGTAAAACGTTCATATCGGAGCAGTTTATAATTGCTTCCGCGAAGGATAACAAAGCCGTTTCAATCGAAAAGACAAAAGACGGTCAGGCAGTATATTCAACTTCAATACCTTACATGCTTTGCACCAATCATTTTCAAAGCAGCGAGTTTTCCGAAAAAGAGAAGAATCCGGAAAATGCTTCGGAATACAGAATGAGCAGAATGCTCGAACTTCTGGATTCCACACAGAGCTTTACTCCCCGCTTGATGGTCAATTTTTTGAGAGATAAAAAAGGCAAAAACGGAACGGATATCGGTCTTGGCAACGAAAACAGTATTAATCAGCTGATTGCGCATCACAGCATAGTGTTTCATCCTCATTCAAAAACTTTATGGATATCGACAGCCCCCTATCAGGAAGGCGCTTTTCTGGCATACAATCTCAATGAGTTCTTTTATGAGGCGAAAAATCCGAAAATAAGCGGATTTTCTATAGATGAGCTGTTTATACCTGCTGACCGCAATTTTATAGCCGAAAAAATGGCGTCATACAATTTCTACAGATACTCTATTAATATACCCGTACAATCGTTTGACAGAGATATCGACCTGTTTATCAATTCCAATCCTGAAAATTACCGGACATACGAATATCTCGGCGATTATTATTCGTACCATAAAATGACGGATAACGCGCAGAAATACTATGAACTGTCTTTGCAAAAAATAATCCCGAATGAAGATGAACGTGCAAAAATACTCGAAAAGTTGAACGATATTAAAAAACATGAGGAATGAATGAAGCAACCAAATATTTTAATCTTGATTTTCAGGACGAAACAACAGTCAAAGAATATCAGAACAGCAAATTGACGGAATTGCTGCAATATTTGCAGGAAAAGTCCGGTTTTTATCGCAATCTTTTCAAAATCAACAATATTGGCATACATAAAATAAAAAACGTCAATGATTTAAAATATATTCCGCCGTCGACAAAACGTGATATACAACTCTATAACTGGGACTTTCTGTGCGTGCCGAAAGACAGGATAGTTGAATATACCGCTACTTCGGGAACATTAGGTGCGCCTGTCGTTATCGCTCTGTCAAACAATGATTTGAATCGACTTTCGTACAATGAATGGCTGTCTTTCGGAAAAATGAATCTACGAAACGACGATGTTATTCAGCTTGTACTCACACTCGACAAGCAATTTATGGCGGGAATGGCTTATTATCAGGGTTCGCGGATGCTTGGCGCAACTGTGATAAGAACAGGACCGGGAGCGCCTTCGATGCAATGGGATACAATCTTTCGAATGGAAACTACAACTATCGTGGCTGTACCTTCCTTTATCATCAAACTCCTTGAATATGCGGAACTTAACGACATAAAATATAGGGAATCACCTGTGAAACGGATACTTTGCATAGGCGAAAATATCCGCAACACGAATATGGAGTTGAATTTAATTGGGCAAAGAATTAAAAACAAGTGGGATGTGGATTTGTATTCCACTTATGCTTCCACGGAAATGCAGACGGCTTTTACCGAATGCGGCGAAGGGGCGGGCGGACATCAACATTGCGAACTGATTATTGCCGAAATATTGGACGATTACGGAAACCGTGTTGCCGAAGGCGAAACCGGTGAACTGGTGATAACTACGCTCGGAGTGGAAGCGATGCCTCTTTTACGGTATCGTACGGGCGATTTGTGTTTCATGACAAACGAGCCGTGCGCCTGCGGCAGAAAAAGTCCCCGCATTTCGCCCATCGTTGGGCGCAAGAATCACATGGTCAAATTGAAAGGGACAACTCTCTATCCTCCTATGATATTCGAAATCCTGAATATCCGCGAGGAAATCGAAGATTATGTGGTCGAAGTTTCGTCCAACAGTTTGGGAACCGACAATCTCACAATCCATATCGTCATGAAGAAAGAAACGGATGCAAATATAAAAACAATTGAATCGTATCTTCATGCAAGTCTGCGTGTTCGTCCGGAAATTAAAATCACCGACCTCGCAACACTGCGAAACATGCAAATGTCCGAAACTTCAAGAAAAGTCGCCAAATTTCTGGACAAAAGACCGTAA
>JAISSE010000221.1 GCA_031273285.1 Prevotellaceae bacterium | reverse complement strand
TTGTTATTATACTTGCTTTTACACATTTCGCGGGTAATGTTTTCGCCCAGTCGAAGGACTTTGATATTACCAAAAATCTGGAAATATTCTTCGCAGCTCTTCGCGAACTGCAAAATAATTATATCGACAGCCTGTCGACGGAGCAGCTGGTGGCTTATGCTTTGGAAGGCATAACAGACCATCTTGACCCGTATACCAAGTATGTGCCGGCAGAAGAGCAACTTGATTTCGATTTCCATACCACCGGAAAATATGCCGGAATAGGGTCTCTGATTCAAAAGGACAGCGGCTGTATTCTTGTCGCGGGTCCGTATAAAAACTCTCCGGCAGATAAGGCGGGTCTGGTTGCCGGGGATAGAATCATGGAAATCAACGGACAAAGCACCAACGCTATGAGCGTGGAGCAGGCAAGCAGCATCCTGAAAGGCGACGCGAACACCGCCGTTTCGATGAAAGTACGAAAATTGAAAACCAACGAGTTGTCGGACATATCCATTGTCAGGGAAAACATACGTGTGCCGAGTGTTCCCTACTCGAACATATACGAAAACGGTATCGGATACATATATTTCCCCTCGTTCACCATCGGAAGCTGCAACGATATCCGTAATGTACTGACGGAGTTCAGAGCTACCGGCAAACTGAAATCCCTTGTACTCGACCTGCGGGGAAACAGGGGCGGACCGCTGATTGAGGCGGTCGGGATACTTAACCTATTCCTGCCGAAAGGCTTGACGGTCGTAACATCTTCGGGAAAGAAAAAAAATACCGAAGAAAAATACCTGACAAGAGAAAATCCCGTTGAACCCGATTTGCCTCTGGCTGTTCTGGTTGACAACGGCTCGGCTTCCGCATCCGAAATTGTTTCCGGAGCGATTCAGGATCTGGACAGAGGAGTGATTGTAGGCACCAACACGTTCGGAAAAGGTTATGTTCAGAGTGTTCGTCCAATAGGATACGATGCCCGATTAACGTACACCATTGCAAAATATTACATACCAAGCGGACGGTGCATTCAGGCGCATAATTTTGCTACGTTCGGCAGCGACGGCTCCGTGTCTTTCATCCCCGACTCTCTGAAAAAAGAATTTCGGACAAAAAACGGTCGGAAAGTATTTGACGGAGGAGGAGTTACTCCCGATGTCGTGATTGAGAGCGAAGAATATTCGCCGATGGCTGTCAGCTTGATACGGAAAAATCTCATATTCAAATATTCAATCGAATATTTCAGGAAAAATCCCGTACCGGATGCTCCCGACAAATTCGAATTTACCGAAAAGGATTATCAGGATTTTGTCAATTATCTGTCGGATAAGGAATATGATTATCAGACCGCTTCGGAAATAACGATGAGAAGGCTGATTAATGCGGCAAAACAGGAAAAATATTATGACAGTGTCAGGGATGTTTTCGACAAACTGAACGAACTGCTGAAACACGATAAAGCCAAAGACCTCGGAATCAATCGGGAAGAATTGACTTCTATCCTGCGGGAAGAAATATCCGAAAGATACTATTACGAAGAAGGGCGCCTGAAAGCAATGTTGAGAAGAGACAAACAGTTTGACGAGGCTTGCAATATTCTGAATGATACGGTAAAATACAATCGCATACTGCAAACTCCGGCAAACTGAACGGACTTGGCGAAATCAGCGAAATCGAGTTTCAAATCGGTGAATGGAAATGGCATTAACAGACACTCATACAGTCAAAAACAGAAACAATACCCGAAAGTGTTTGATGCGTAAACGGGAGTTCGGGCGCTCCGCATGTTTCTCATCCGTAATCTGTCGGTGCACGATTGCATCAGTCATACTGTTTTTCTGCGCGTGCGGCGTTACGCGGAAAGTTCCCGACGGCAGCCACCTGCTTGTAAAAAATAAAATTATCGTTTCCGGCGAAGACAACAGATTTTTGTCGCCGGATGACATTCAGTCGTATATCCGCCAGCGTCCCAACCGCAGCGACATGTTCCGATTCCATCTGGGATTGTACAATCTGTCGGGGAAAGACACTTCCCGATGGTGGAACCGCCGCCTGCAGTCGTGGGGCGAAGCGCCCGTTATCTTCGATTCCGTTCCGGTCAAATACAGCATCGCCAACATCGAATCGTACATGAAAAGTCTGGGTTTCTATCATGCAGCGGTCAGGGATTCCGTTGTTTACAAAAAGAAAAAAGCCGTTGTGTTTTACAATATCCAGCCCGGCAGTTCATACATCATAAAAAACATCGAATACGACATCGCCGACACCGCCGTCAAAAGATTCGTCATGTCGGACACCGCACGTTTGCGGCGCGGGCGGAGGCTGTCGGCAAACATGCTCGACAGAGAAATGGAAGCCATCGTCAATCGACTGCGAAACAACGGCTATTACACTTTTAACAGGAGATTCATATCGTTTAAAGCCGACAGCACCATCGGAAACATGGAAGTCAATCTGACCATGACGATACCGGCTTTTACAAAAATGGAAAACGGCGCAAAAATCGAAACGGACTATCCCGTATACAGGATAAACAATACATATATATACACGAATTACAACTCTTTGCTTGCAGCCACGGATTCGTCATACACAAAGGTATTCGACACTCTGCAGCATGAAAACATCCGCCTGCTGTATAAAGGCGACCGGAATCTCAAACCGGGTGTTTTTTCGCGGGTCAATCTGTTCGAAAAAGGCGACATCTACAGCGAAGACAAAGTCAAAAAGACCTACAACAATCTGTCGGGACTTGCGCTGTTCAAATCCGTAACGATACAGTTCAGGGAGTCGGGAGAAGGACTGCTCGACTGTCTCATATTTTTAGACCCGCTCATGATACAGTCGTATGAGCTTGATGTCGAGCTGTCGACGAATGCCTCCAACATGATTGGTTTTTCGCCGGGTATCAGTTACCGTCACAAAAATCTGTTCAAGGGCGCCGAAGTTTTCAATCTTGATTTCCGGGGCGTATTCCAGAGCAGTTTCGGAACCACGTATTTGTCGTCGCAGGAATATAACGGCGGCATTTCGTTCGATATACCCCGTTTTCTGATGCCCGTGTCGCTGGGATATTTTAAGACGCAGGTGCCGCATACTCAATTCAGTACCTCGTATGTATATCAGCAGCGACCCGATTATACGCGGGCGATGGCAAATTTCCGGTTCGGATACAGATGGAAAAGTTCGCAGACAAAGACTTTTCAGTTCAATATTCTGGATTTTAACATGATAAAAATGTACAAGCTAAGTCCCGATTTTTATAACAGCATCAACAATCCGTATCTTAAAAACATGTATTCCAACCACTTTATTCTTGGCATGACGGGGACATTCATTTACAACAACCAGCCGGAAAGCGGCTGGGGTCGCCGGCGCAGAAACAGTTTCTGGAATTACCGGATAAGTGGGGACATCGCGGGGAATATTCTCAGTCTTTTCAGCCGTACAATGCCGAAAGACGATGATTTGGGCAGGATGGTGGCGGGAATGCCTTACAGCCAGTATGTCAAGAGCGATATGAATCTGGTTTACGATATGCCGGTCAATACCGCAAGTTCGGTGGTTTACCGGTTTTATTTCGGGATAGGAAAGGCATACGGCAATTCTCTTTCGATGCCCTTCGAGAAAATGTTTTATTCGGGAGGCGCGAACAGCCTGCGGGGCTGGCAGGTCAGAAGCGTTGGACCCGGGTCGGTTTCAGCCGATTCGATCAGCGTTTTCCCCAATCAGGTCGCCGATTTAAGGCTCGAACTGAATGTCGAATACCGTTTTCCTCTTTTCTGGAAATTCGAAGGCGCTCTGTTTGCCGACGCCGGCAATATCTGGAGTTTGGGAAATCTGGACACGCGGGAGGGCGCACGGTTCGGTTTCGATCGTTTTTATAAGGAAATTGCACTCAATACGGGGCTGGGTCTGAGGCTGAATTTCGATTATTTCATACTGAGATTCGATTCGGGATTCAAACTTCATGACCCCGGATTACCGTCTGGTAATCGGATTATTATGCCGAACAAATGGCTCAAGAGAGATAATTTCAGCCTGCATTTCGGAATAAATTATCCGTTTAATTATTAATTTTATTAATTTTGCAAAAAATTTTATTGATAGAAAATTGAAAAACAATGTACAAAATATTATTCTGATACTGTTTCTGACCGTAAGCACATACACGTACGCACAGTATGACAAGTATTACTATTTCAACAGAGGACGCGACCATTTGATCAACGGGCACTATGCATACGCAATCAACGACTTCAGCATCCTCATACAGGCGGACAGCAGCTGGTACGAAGGCTATTTTTTCAGAGGAATTGCCAAGTACAATCTCAACGACTATATCGGGGCTTTGCAGGATTTCAATAAAGCGGTGGATATAAATCCGGTATACACTCAGGCATTTCACTACAGAGCCATTACCCTGTCGCAGCTGAACCGTTTCGACGAGGCGATGAAGGATTACGAAACGGCGATAGATTTGAGACCCGACAATATCGGGATTCACTTCTCGCGCGGTATTACTTACCTTATGTCTCAACAGTTTGACAAGTCAATCGAAGATTTTAATACCTTCCTGCGCCGCGAACCCAATTCGAGCGACGCTCTCCTGAACAGAGGCACGGCATACTTGATGAGCAAGGATACGGTGAGAGCCATGGACGACTATAACAGAGCGATATATTTCAACGCATTCGACCCCAACGCATATCTGCGCAGAGCGCGTATACACGCAATGCGGAACGAAAATCAAAAGGCGCTGAAAGATTTTGACCATGCTATCAGGCTGGATTCGACAAGTTCGTTCGTGTTTTTCAACAGAGCTTTGGTAAAATATACTCTTGACGATATTAACGGCGCGCTTGACGATTTGACAAAGGTAATCGAACTGGATCCCTACAATGCCCTGAGCTACTACAACAGAGCGCTTATACGCTCTCAAATCGGCGATTACAACAATGCGCTGGACGACTACGGGCATGTGATGGATATAAATCCCAACAATGTCCTTGCCTATTTCAACCGTGCCGCCGTGGCAATGGAACTCAACGACTATCATGCCGCCATAACGGACTATGACAAAGCCATTGAACTGTATCCCGACTTTGCAACCGCATACATGAACCGCTCGATAGCGAAAAGCCAGATCGGACAGCGTGAAAGCGCTCACAAAGACTATGATGTTGCACAGCAAAAAATCGCACAGTTCCGCAGGGACGCTTCCGACAGCACTTTCTCGATATTCGCCGACACCAGCCGGACATTCAACAAACTGCTTGCTCTGGATGCCGATTTCACAAAGAAAACTTTCAGCAACAAACTCGAAAACAGAAAACTCGGTCTCATGCTTCAGCCCATGTTCAAATTCAGCGAAGGAGCGCCGAAACCGACCGTAGCGCTCGACAAACAATATTTCTTCCCGATGCTGGAAGATTTTTTGCGGCGTGAAAATCTGCACAGTGTTGCACTGTCGAATCAAAATATCGAAATAGACAATATTACCCTCGACAGGATGGATTCCGTCGCCGAAATTCTTGTCCGTAGCGATGACGGCAGGGAGCAGGCTCTGGGATATTTCATCAAAGGAATGGCGCAGGCGCAAATCAAGCAGTATTCAAATTCCATCGGCTACTATGCCAAAGCAATAGCGCTCGACCCGACAAATATTTTCTACTATCTGAACAGGAGTGTAATCCAAAGTGAAATGATTGATTTTATTTCGAATATCGAAAATACAATCCCCAGACTGACCATCGAAAACAATGTGGTCAGCTCCGGAAATGTAACAAACCGAAATGTTTACAACTATCAGGAGGCTATCAACGATTTGGTGAAGATAGAAACGCTGAATCAAAATTTCGCATATCTGCATTATAACTACGGAAATCTTCTGTGTCTGTCGGACAAAATGCCCGAAGCTATTGACGCATACACAAAAGCAATTAAACAGTATCCGTATTTTGCCGAAGCCTACTTCAATCGCGGCTTGATTTCAATCTATCTCCGCGACACCGAAAAGGGCTGCATAGACATCAGCAAATCGGGCGAACTGGGCGTCAATGACGCTTACCTGATAATAAAACGATACTGCCTCAACGACGAATAACGCGGGTCGTCAATAATTGAAACACCCATGACAAAAAAGATTTTAGACACACAGGGGGATGATTATACTCCCGGCACGGTTTGGTTTTATGCATTGACTCTGCCTTGCTGTAACGGGTATGAAGTTCGACCTCGAAGAGGTCGCATGTTTATAGAAAAAATGTCCACCGCTGTTGTGCGACCCCGAAGGG
>JAISSE010000203.1 GCA_031273285.1 Prevotellaceae bacterium | reverse complement strand
TGTCCGCGCATCTTTTGTTCTTTTATATTATCCTGCAATTCAAAATAATTCATGGATATTATCACATTATCCCGCTGTTTCAGTTCTTCTGCCGAAAAATTAACCGCCGTATCCATTTGGGTGCCTGTTGTGATGATTTCCGAAGAATCGGACAATTCTCTGATAAAATAATTGTTTAATCGCCACACTTTTTTCTCGCTGTCGTAAATGGCATAATCCGATATTAATTTGGATTTCAGAACATTTCCCTCGAAACGTTCCAGACTGAAATGACCGGCGCGATTTACCGAAGGATAAAAATTGGACAGATACAGATACACATTCGGCTGAACCTGAAGATGCAGATTCATACTTTTTCTCTGGTAAGGACTTCTGATATACTGCGATTCAAATTCCAGCCTTGTCTTGTTTGCCGGCGGTATAATGAAATGATTCAGCGTTATACTGAAAACAAATATCAGCGCTGCCGAAATAAAATAGGGATACAGCATTCTGCCGAAACTTACTCCGCTCGACAGTATGGCGATGATTTCGGTATCGTATGCCATTTTGGACGTGAAAAATATAACCGTGATAAACACAAACAGAGAGCTGAATGTGTTTATGTAGAATGGAATAACCGTCAGATAAAAATTGAATACGATTTTTCCCAGAGGGGCTTTTTTGGAAACAAAGTCATCAATATGCTCGCTTATGTCGAAAATAATGATAATAACGATTATAAGCGACAGCATCAGCAGATATGTCCCTATAAACTTGCCTATTATATATAAATCCAGTGTCTTCAATCCGCCTTTCTCAATCCGTTACGGCATTTCCTCAATCGGCATAAACGTACTTATCGATTCCGCCTGTTTCACATAATCGTGCGATATACCCTTGTGCATCTTTATGACCTTGTTCAGAGGGACATATACCGGCTGTTCGTTCACCCAGCCGATCATGAGGCTTCGCTGATTGTCAAGCAGCGCTTCGACTGCGGCAATACCCATAAAACTTGCTACGATTCTGTCTTTTGCAGTAGGCGAGCCGCCTCTCTGCATGTGTCCCAGAATAGACAGTCGAATTTCGAACTGCGGAAATTCCGTCTCTATTTTTTTCGATATTTCCGTAGCGTTACCTTCGGCGATGCCTTCGGCAACCAGAATGATTGTGGATTTTTTCTTGTTGCCGCGTGTGGACAGATAATTTCTGACCTTGTCCAGCTGATTCTTTTCTTCCGGAATCATAGCCACTTCGGCTCCGCAGGCGATACAGCTGTTCATGGCGATGAAACCCGCTTCGCGCCCCATCACTTCGACAAAAAACACTCTGTTGTGCGAGTTGGCGGTGTCTCTGATTTTGTCCACAGCCTGCACCACCGTGTTCAGCGCCGTATCGTATCCGATAGTATAGTCCGTTCCGTACAGGTCGTTGTCGATTGTTCCCGGTATGCCTATTATGTTCAGATTCGTTTCCTTCGAGAGCAGATTTGCTCCGGTAAAGGAGCCGTCTCCTCCGATAACAACCAGCGAATCGATGCCGATTTTTTTCAACTGTTCGTAAGCCAGCTGACGCCCTTCCGGCGTACGAAATTCGGCGCTTCGCGCTGTTTGCAGAAAAGTGCCTCCGCTTTGGATAATTCCGCTCACGTCTTCCGACCTCAGCTGGAAAATATCGCCGTCCATAAGTCCCCTGTAGCCGCGTCGAATGCCGAACACTTCAAATCCGTTGTTGATACCGGCGCGGGTAACGGCTCTGATAGCCGCGTTCATTCCGGGAGCGTCGCCGCCCGAGGTTAATACTCCGATTTTTCTTGTACTCATATTTTTACTAAATTTACAATTCTCAATATTTTTAAAACAATAAACCGTCAATCGGGTTGTCGCGGTTTTGTGAAAAATTCCAGCGTGTTGTATATGTTCATAAAATGCAACAACCGTTTTTTGAAACCGATTTTGGATTTAATCGCCTGTTCAAAAGGCGCAAAGAAAGTCAGTATTCTCTGGCTGTCTTCGTTGGTGAGTTCCTGATTTGCATATTTTACTTTAAGATAAGTGGCGGTGAACGCTTCGAACGAAGTCCCCAGATTCTTGTCTATCACCTGTCCCGCATATTGAAGCGGCGTCAGTTCATTTCTGAAATATCCCATCTGATACATCAAAAACATTGCCGCCCGATAGGGATAATACGCCTCTTTCTTCGGATCCGATATTCGTTTTGCGCGACGGGCGTATATGCGGAAGATGATGTACGGAATGGAAAACGCCGCAGTCAGAATGACGAGGATAATCGTCGCAAAGAGAGCAATCACAATCAGCAGAGAACAGTCTTTTTTACAGTCGGTGTCCGTATTCGGATAATTCACCGGTTTTTCCTTTTCTTTTTTTACCTCCAGTCTGAATTCGTCCACCGGGACGGGCGAGGGCAGATTTTTCAAAACGGCGTCGAGCGTAAGATTTTTCGGCTCAACGACGTCGTCCGTATGGGTGAAAGATATTGCCAGACCCCTGTCGCCGCTCTTTATATCGCGAAGTTGTATCCGAAGCGAGTCTTTCAGGAAAGCGGCAAGCGACACGTCCAGTTTTATCTCGTAAGGCGATTCCGGTGCATATTCCCTGTCGAAATACACTAATTTGTCCATGTTCAGCCGGATAAAATTCCTGACCGTATCAACCGTCAGAACCTCTCCCGTGGCGGCAAACCACGCCTTTTGCGGGTCAAGCGGCGGCGTGCCGTCGGTACCGGGCGCTTCGTCCTGTTCGGTATCGCCGAAAGTAGTGTCGAAATCAAGCCATCCGTATTTCGGGAAAAATACCTGCACCCAGGCGTGCGCCTGCTTATTGTAAACCCAGTACCAGCCTTTGTTGTTGCTGCTTCTGTCCACAATGGCATATCCCGTGGCTATCCGCGCGGGTATCCCGCAGGCGCGCAGCAGCAGCAGCGTGCTTCCGGCATAATACGTGCAGTTGCCGACATGGTCGTTCAGAAGGAAATTGAGCAGGCGTGTTCCGGGAGGGACGGTCGTGGCTACATCCGAATATTTGTAGATCGGGACGCCCAGCTCGTCGGTTTTCATGAAATAATCCCTGACGGCGAGGATTTTATCGACGGGAGTTTCGGCGTCTGCTTCATCAATAATGGCTTGAGCAATGGCTCTTATCGTGTCATAAGCCCTGTTTTCGGGATATTTGGTATAATAGTTGATGAAAGCGGTATCGACACCGTCGAAATTTTTGATGTCGCGCAACAAATCAAACCGTTGTGCCTGAAAATTCTGCATCTCAAAGTTTCGATCCGTATTGTTATACACGAAATATGCGCTGTTCAACTCGCTTACCCACATTTTAGCTCTGTAGGCGGAAGTATATACGTTGTAAATGTCGTTTTTTACGGCGATTGGCTGACAGTAAAAAGCTGTGGACGGAGCCGTAAATTCGCCCGGCGAGGCTTTGACCTTGTACACTTCGGCTTCGACAACTTTGCGAAAATCCTGCGACATGCCGTTTTCGATAACATTCGGGTTTTCCTCGGTGAAATACAGCGGTATGGATGACGGGTCGGGAGAGAACAAATCGTTGTAGGGCATCAGCGAGTCGGGTTCGAACGTTTCGGAATAGTCGTCGAACAGGGTAAGATACTCGGAAACAAAATAAAGCGGATTGGGGATGTCGCTGTCAGGGAAAAAATTATCTATATAAGCAACAAACAGAGTAACGTCCTCGCTTTGCTGACCCGGATTACGATTCAGATTGTCATTGACCTGCATGGTCTTTTTTATCTGTATCGAACTGTCGGGAAGCATGTCGTACAGACTGTTTTTGTTGTCGTTCCTGATGGATGCTTCATCCCATTTCACTTCCAGACTGTTGATTTCGCGGATGAATATGCTGAAAGTAATAAACAGCATCAGCGCCATCGCGGCAACGTACAGCAGCAGTCCCTTGATCGGCTTGGTCCACGAGCGCAACTCTTTTTCGTCGGTATTGCTCAGCAGTTCGTTCATGAAAATGATATAGAAGGCGTAAACAGGTATCGGAACGAAGTTTTTCAGCATGTAGCCGATGTCCGTGTTTCCCGAAAGAGCCGTGAGTATGACTCCCGCCGACAGCAGTAAGGTCGAAAGTATGGCGGGGAAATATTTGAACCGCGCAAACCCTATGCCGCAAACCCATCCGGACAGAAACAATACTCTGAACAGCAGAAAATCCATTGACAGAAAGAAGGAATCAAATTCGCCCGAAGCAAAGTTGTCCAGAACAAAACCGACCCCTGCGAACAGCAGTATCAGGATGATAAACGAGGGCAAAAACCTGAAGCGGAAAGAATAAAATATGCCCGAAATCAGCAATCCGCACACAAAATACACGGTTTGAGACAAATGCTGACTGTGATTAAGCAGAGGAAAGTGGTTTGACGTTGTGTAAATCAAAACATATATGACAAAAATTGTCGGAACATGTAAAAACAAAATCTGTCTAAGCAGCTGTTTCAGTGATATGTGATTCATTTTTCCCATTATACTCACAAGAATTTCCAACTTGCAAAGGTATACGAATAAACGTAATTATCAAACTTTATATGCAAAAATAACTTTATATGACTGTAGGACAGTGTTTTTTACGGATATAAAAATCACCGCAAAACAGACAAATATCCCGACGAAAGACCGATATTTCGGACTTTCCCGACATCCCGAAGCAACCGACAACGGACGGTTCACCCTGCAAAACT
>JAISSE010000169.1 GCA_031273285.1 Prevotellaceae bacterium | reverse complement strand
CTAAATCTTATTTTGAGGTGCTATGTATGGAGTTCCCTTCGTTCGGCGTAGCGATAGCCCGAAGGGCTGCTTGGCGACCTTTTCGTTCGCATTGCTACGGTGCAGCCAGAAATAATAGCACCTCAAAATAAGATTTAGCCAAAAATCCGCAGGATTTTAAATTCGGTTAAATCTGTTCAATTGACTGCGTAAAACTTACGTTTCGGTAACTGAAATGTAGAGAACTTCGGTTAGAAATTATAGGTATAATTTACAGTTGCCGTAAAATCGTTTGAAGAAGGGCGGTTCTTAATATTTCGGTGTTGGTTGATAAGTGCGAAGCTGATATTGTGTTTTTTCAGGATAAGGTATGCAGTATTCCACCGTATATTAAAGAAACTGTTTTGCAGGTTATCGTCATTGGCGCTAATGTTGTAAGAGACGGAAACGCCGGAAGTCAGTGTCTTTTTAAAAAATTTGCCCGTCATTCCGAGACTTGGACCGTAAGTCAGGGAATTATTCTGTGCAATCGTATTATAAGAAACGTTTGCCGACGCATTTAACTGCAAATTTACAGGAATAAAAAATAAACCGTAATTGCCCGACAGATTATAAAAGCGCGACATGCCACCGGTGGAAACAGTGTTATCGTGCCTGTCTGCGGCTTCCTGATAGTTCAAATTCAAACTGATGATATGTTTCCTTACTTTTTCACTGCCGAAATTCCAGTTGACATTAAGGTTTGCATTTTGAGACAGTTGCGTAAAATTAAGCGTGTCCATGTTTCCATAGCCTGTGATGTCGTTAATATAGTCAAATTGGGATTTTATGTTGGTATATGACTGAAAGTTGGAATACGAAAATGCAAGATTCAAATGTTTGCTGTGGTTGTAGTTCACGGTTAACGAACCCACAAAACGTTGTGTTTCTTCGACTTTATTATTGTCGAGATTATCATGCTGCAATCCGGCGCTTAAAGCAAATGTCAGTTTATCATTAAAAAACGGGCGGGCATAATTCAACGTGAAATTTTCGAGGTCGTTTGTAAAATAATAAGCGCCCAGACTTGTGTAGTTAGGATCAATCCGTTCGTAACCGAACCCGAAACTGCTTTTAGCAATCCGGTAAGTCAGATTTGAGCGCAGGGCATGGTATGTTACCGGATTTTGTGCGGCAACGCGAATATCGCGTGTAAGCAAACTGATACCGTATTCGGCTGTGAGCGTCAGGTTTTTTATCAACTTTAATCCTGCCTCCCAACTCATTGCAATATTATTTTGTGGCAACAGGTCGATACTGTCGGGAATAACCCGAAGAGAATTTGCATCATCCCCGGCGCTGAAAAAACTCATGCCGAACGAAAATTTATCTTTGTCGTACAGCGCTTTGACTCCATAGCCCATACGGTTATACGCAGGCATACTCAAACGTTCTTCGGGATTGTACTCCGTCGCTTTGAGTAAACGTCCGTACATTACGGCAACTTTCAGCGGAAACCTGTCGGGCATCACTTCTATTCCGCCGCCTGTAAACTGATGCCCGTTAAGCGTATATGGCGAAAACGACATGGAAATATCGCCTATATGCCCGGTGAACCATTTATAACCCGGATGAAAACTGAAACGGTTCGGCATGGTCGGGTAAGTATAATTTCCTCCGAGATTGTTGAAATTAAATGAGAAAGGCATATCGAACATGGAGGCGATATTGAAAGTCAGATTACCGTTCAATACCCAGGTGAAAGGTTCGCGTGCAGGACTGTTGCCGTCATAAAACAAAGCATTAGCCGAAACCCCGCCGTTAATTCCGAATATTTTATCTTTGCCGAACTGTTCTTTCAGATTGTCGAACCGTACCTGTTGCGCTTCGGCGTAACAGGCTGTGAACAGGGCGGCAAATGCAAATATATATTTCAGAGGTTTCACTTTTTCGGAAATTATTAATGCTTTATATTTAACGATTTACTTGTCGTGTTTTTCCCCGATTTCAATATTGCCCTGATAATATACACATAATCGGCGTTGATATGCAATTTATCGTCTGTTGTTTCGTGTTCGCCGTTTTTCAGCGTTTTCCAGAGCGAGGCTTTTCTGTCATTTATTCCCCTGTAGATTTCATAATACAGAACATCCTGCAGTTTATCAGTCCAGACGAGTTTCAACATTTTGTTCCGTCTGTCCACAATGGCATCGAAACGCTCAATTTCGTCATTTTCGTGTTTCGACCTGAGGGTAAACAGTGTTATCTCATTTGACGGGTCAGATTCCGGTTTACTGTTTTTAAGCGCTGTTACCGTGTAAATATAATATACTCCGACCATTGCGGAAGTATCGGTATAACTGGTCTGTGCACTGTCGGCAATGGTAGCCAGAATTTGAGATAAACCGTTGCCGTCTTTATTTTTGCGATGAATACGGTGGCTTGTAACTCCGGGGCTGGTACTGTTTTTCCAGCTTATTTCTATGCCCCCGTCTTTAATTCTATATCCTGAAATTGCAGGAGGTGAAGGCGGCACAATATCGGGTTTTTCCAATTCCAGTCGCGGGGTTAAATCCGACTGATTGTAACGCATGTCCAGCGCTGCAACGGCATAATATACATGTCTGTTCAAGTTGTTGATTTGTACGGTATCCCGATATACGGTATCTTTCAGGGCAATATCAAACAACGGAATGAGTTCTTCGTCTTTCAGGTGCGCCCTGAAAACCCTGTATCCGTACAAATCCTTTTCGATGTTTCTGTCCCATTTCAGTGTAACCGCCCCGCTTGAATCAATCATTCCGACAAGACCTGCGGGAATGGCGGGAGGAACAGAGTCAACGGGCTGAACAAGTACGGGAAACGAGGATGCGGGTTCTCCCTCGTGCGGAATTGCAGTTATTATAAAATAGTTCGAGAGCAAAAGTTTTTCCCTGTCAACCAGCAACGAACGGGCTTCAGGTTCGATGTCCGCAACAACAGTTTCGTAAACCTCGCTGTTCGGCGAATGTTGCAGTTCGAATCCTTTGATAAGCGCATTGCCCTTTTCGTCAAATTCCCAGCCGAGGTCCAAATCGCCGGACGTGTTGATATACGTATGATTGATATGCGGTATATATTGAAACAACTCCTTTCCGTGTCCGAATATGGAATCCGAAGGCGGTCCGGATTCTCCGAACGGCGTTATTCCGACTATCCTGTAATAATATGTGTCGGTATTGTTTTCTAAAGAATCCATGAAATACATCCGCGGCACAGCCTGTTCGTCCGTATTGTTCATGTTTGTAACCGGAATACCGTCGAGGCGACTGTAGTTTTTGCCATCGGCAGATTTTTCGATATAATACGAATGATAAACATAGCCCTCATAATTCCATGAAAGCATTATGCTTTTGTCTCCGAAAATGCCCGCCAGTCCCGTCGGTTTGGAGATGAACTCCATTTCGTCCGCAGCGACAAAAACGCTTCCATATTCGATGTGTAAACTGCCGGTATCGGGCGCGGAGGAAATTATGCGATACAGATAGCGTTCATTGTGTTTGACGTCCGTATCGCGCCAGCCCCAGCCCGCCATCAGTGCGGCATCGAAACTGTTGTCGGCGGCAAAGAGCGAAACGGAAAAACGCTGCTCAAGTTCCTGCGACATGTTTACTATCGTCGTTATGCTGTTCTGTTGAGCGCCGGCAGCAAATTCAAATTCTTCGCCGTAAAGTGCCTGAGCGATGACGGCGGCATAATCGTCGGTCTGCGCAATGCTTTCCCATTCGTTCAAAGGTTTGGCTTTGACAGGAACCGAATTTAATTTTTTCATCTCCGGTTGCGACAGGACTTCCCCGTCCCTGACCATCGTATATCGTTCGATATTGAACCCGTATTTGTTGGTCTGTTTCCACGACACGGGCGTGTTAACAGCCCAGCGCAGCAAAACGGCATCTTCTTTGGTCAGCGAACGGACGCTGATATACGCCGTATCTCCGGCAAAACCGACGGAAGGATACAGTAATGCGCAAATTATAAACCCTTTTAAAATGTATATCAAATTTTTCATATCCTGTTTATTTATTTGTACGAATATGTGAATTTACCCGAAGT
>JAISSE010000138.1 GCA_031273285.1 Prevotellaceae bacterium | reverse complement strand
GCGCTCGACAGCACGCTGTACGACAAGCTCGACAAGCTGATGGTGCTCTTCAAAGCGTCGAACCCCGATTTTTACGGCGAATACCGGACGTCGCGCAACCTGATCGATTCGTCCGCCCGCCACCGCCCGAAAAAAACAGACGGGGAAGGGGAATAGACGGAGGATGGAGAACAAACGGACGTTTTTCTCGAACCGAAATTGCGAAGTGATTTGGGACGATGGGGATATTGTTTGCTCGTTCCAAAACCGCCGGAGCGGCGGGATTGACCCGTATCAACGCGGGGAAGGTCGCGAGCTGTTCGATTGGTGTCGGACATCGACGCATCAGGATATTGATACGTAAGCGGTGGACAAGCTCAATAATAATTGATACCTTTGCGTCATGAAAGTTAATGATGAGATACGTATAAAGCCTGTTGATAATGAGCGTCCCGTCGGTTTTGCCGACAGGTTGGGGGCTTACTATACGGCAACCGTGTCGCAAACATTCAAAAAAGACAACGGACAATTCTTCACACCGCAGGAGATAGCTCAATTTATGGGCAGTTTGGCATCTACGGATAAAAAGGAAATCAATATTTTAGACCCCGGATGTGGAACGGCTATATTGACTTGTGCATTGGTTGAGAATATAGTCAATAGAAATCCAACGATTGAAACCGTTCACCTGACGGCTTATGAAACGGATTGTCATTTGATTTCCCTGTCGGAAAAGGCGCTGTCTTATTTAAAGGAATGGTTGTCACATAAAGGAGTGACACTGCAATACGTCGTTTGTGTGCATGATTTTATACTGGAAAACTATGATTGTCTTAATTCGTCCGGTCTTAACTTTTCCGACAGAAAACAAACATTCGATTTTATTATATCCAACCCGCCCTATTTCAAACTGTCCAAAGACGACAGCCGGGTAAAGGCGGCAAAGATGATCATCAACGGACAACCGAATATTTATGCCCTGTTTCTTGCCATCGCAACCCGCATGTTGAAAAATGACGCCGAGATGATTTTTATTGTCCCGCGCAGTTTTACCTCCGGTCGATATTTCAATCGGTTTCGGGATTATTTTTTTCGATACGCACAACTGAATTTTATCCATTTATTCGATTCCCGCAAGGATACGTTCTCAAGGGACAATGTATTGCAGGAAACATTGATACTGAAGGCTAAAAAGAAAACAAACCCGGAAGACGAATCCGAAATCACCGTTTCTACCTGTATCGGATTGCACGATATAGCGAAATCCAAAAGAAAGTCGTATTTCCAAAAGGATTTGATTGATTTGAAATCAAAAGAAAAGATGATACATCTCCCCATAAATACGAACGAGGAATCTGTCATTGACTTATTTAAAAGTTGGAATGGAAGTCTGAACCGATATGGCATACAAATATCCACAGGTCCCGTTGTCGCTTTTCGGGCAAAGGACTATATCAGGGAGATCGAAAACGGCGCCGTTTTTTTAGCTCCGCTGTACTGGCTTCACAATGTGACGAAAATGGAAGTACATTATCCGCTGCACAAGCCGGATAAAGGGCAATATATCCAGATTTGCGACCATACAAAATCCTGTCTTATTCCAAACAGAAATTACATTTTCCTGCGCCGGTTCAGTTCCAAAGACGACAAAAGCCGGTTGATTGCCGCGCCCTATTTTTCGTCGCCCGACAGTCCGTATTGTATTGGCGTTGAAAATAAACTGAATTACATCTACCGTCCCAAAGGGCATTTGGAAAGAGCCGAGGTCATGGGGATTGCAGCCCTGTTGAACAGCAACATTTTCGATACTTATTTCCGAACCTTTAACGGGAATGTAAATGTAAGCGCAACGGAACTGCGGGCAATGCCCATGCCGCCATTGGAAACCATCAAAGAAATAGGTAAAGCATTAATATTACGCAATAATTTCTCGTTGGCGAACGTGAGAGAAGTGACAGACAGTTTTTTTGAACTTAATGAAATTACAATATAATGAGTAAAATAGAAGAAGCGCAGGAAATATTGAAAGCGTTGGGATTGCCGGCGGTACAGCAAAATGAAATGTCGGCGCTAACGTTACTTGCATTGTGCGGAATAACAGAAACTGATAATTGGTCGGAGGCAAGCAGTCAAAGTCTGGGTGTAACAAAAGGTGTTATGAGTTTTGTGGCTGATACTTATAATAGAAACTATGCTCCCAATACACGGGAAACTGTCAGGCGACAAGTTTTACATCAATTTGTACAGGGACGGATTGCCGATTATAACCCTGACGAACCGGATCTGCCGGTAAACAGTCCTAAAGTGCATTATGCCATTTCAGATGTAGCCTTGTCCGTAATACAAAAATACGGGACAACAGAATGGGAAGCTGCTGTGGCCGGTTTCAAAGAGAAAGTCGGAACATTAACAGAGGCATACGAAAAAGAACGTTCTATGACTTTAATTCCGGTTACAATCGAAGGAAAGGAAATTAAACTGTCTGCAGGAAAGCATAATGAAGTTCAGGTTGCCGTAGTTGAACAATTTGCATCTCGTTTTGCAAGCGGGGCAAAAGTATTGTATTTGGGTGATACTGCAAATAAAGATCTCTTTGTTGACAAAGAGGAACTTGAAAAAATCGGCATTCCAATTACCGAACACAGTAAATTACCGGATATTGTCATTTATGATGAATCAAGGGAATGGCTGTTTTTAATTGAAGTTGTAACATCGCATGGTACTGTTTCTCCAAAACGAATACTTGAATTGGAAGACTTTTTGAAAGACTGTAAAGTTGGGAAAATCTATGTAACGGCGTTTCCCGACAAAACAGAGTTCCGAAAACATCTTGCCGATATTGCATGGGAAACGGAGGTATGGATAGCGGATAATCCTGACCACATGATACATTTTAATGGAGACCGCTTCATTGGACCAAGATAAAAATATGGTACAGGTTAAGACTGTTTTAAAAAGCATAAACTAAGTCTATTTCCGGATTGTTTCGGCTTGCGCCTACCAATGACATCTGCGCTTGCCGTCATTGCGAATTGGGAATTGCGAGGAACGAGCAATT
>JAISSE010000107.1 GCA_031273285.1 Prevotellaceae bacterium | reverse complement strand
CGAAACGCAAGTTCGACGCAGTCAATTAACAATTACGAATTTTGCGGAAAAACAAATACATTCCGTTTATTTTCATACAATGCCTTAATACTAAAAAGCATCTCGAAAATGCCAAAATGACAGTATTTAATACTTCCGAAGTATTCCATAATGCCAAAATGGCAGTTTTGGGATGTTTTTCAGGCATGAGAAATAAAAAACTTATAACAGATATGAAGTTCGAGACCTCGAAGAGGTCAAATGTTTATAGAAGAAATGTACATCTCTGTTGTGCGACCCCAGAGGGGTCGAATTGAAACACAACATCGTTTTTCTATAAACATATGATGTCTTCGACATCAAAACCGTTATACATTATTTATTTTTCATCCCTTAGTATTAAACAGTCTTTCGGAAGTATTTCGACGATGCTTTTCGACATGACGGAGATGCTTTTCGGCATAAAAAATATCTCCGAAAAGCGTTCAACGACTTGTCCAGGTATTTTTGAGACTTCCCGAAGATGACCTTTTGAACGATAAACTAAAAACGATAAACAGCGGAGAATGCGAAGCGAAAAAATCCTTCGGATTTTTTTTAATTTGTGAAATTCGACTAAATTTGTGAAAATTAGTGGATAAAATTCGTGGATAAACACCGCTGGCGCATTGCTTCGAATGTTATTATTGCCGTTGAGACGGAGACATTTAACGAGTCCGCTTTGCCTTTCATCGGAATTTTAATTCGTTTATCCGCCTTGCGAAGCCAAAAATCGCTGAGACCCGTGGATTCCGTTCCAACAACTATAGCCGAACTTTTGGTATAATCCTCATTATAGTACCATTGCGACGATTCAAGTTCTGCCGCATAAACGGTTATATCGTTCTTTTTCAACCATTCGAATGTTTGTTCGGAAGTGCATGTAACGGTATTGACCGTAAAGACGCAACCCAGACTTGAACGTATCACATTCGGATTGAACAGGTCGCTTTTCGGGTCGCAAACTATGACGGCGTCCACGTTTGCGGCGTCGGCAGTGCGGAGTATTGCTCCCAGATTACCGGGTTTTTCGACCGCTTCCAGCACGATTATAAACGGGGCGGGGGACAGATTAATATCGTGCAACGACCGGGTTTTCATCTTCATCAATGCCAACAGTCCGTCGGAATCTTCCCTGCAGGCTATTTTTTCAAAGACTTTTCCGCTCACTTCGTAAACATGATTGCAGGCAAAATCGTTTTTCCCGCCCGATTCCGGACAGACAAACAGTGTTTCAACCTCATAACCTGCCGATACAGCCATATTTATCTCCCGTTTTCCTTCGACCGGAAACAGCATCTGCCTACTGCGTTCTCTCGATTTTTCGCGAAGAAGAACCGCATTTTTGATTTTCTCATTTTGAAGCGAAGTGATTATTTCTCTTTGCATTGCATTTGTATTGCGAAATCGACAGATACCGGATTACAGTCAATTTCCATGAAAAAATTTTGTCCATCGATTATCCATATTCTCCGGATTAAGTTTCCCGTCTTCGTCGCAAAATGCCCGTACAAGCATATTTCCGGCAATCAGTCTGTCCGCATATTTTGCAAAACGCTCATACACGCTCTTTTTATCCGTTCTGTTTTTTACGGACGTCATGAAACGGGAATACAGAAAATCGTCGAAAGAAGAATTATCCACCAAAAATTCAAGACATTCCACACCTTCTTTCGTGTTCTTCAGACTGTTGATTACGGAATATGCAATCTGTTGCGGCAAGTTCGGAAAATTCGTTTTTGATTTGAATATTTTCACCGATTCCTCGTATTTTTTGTCGGTAAACACATCCCTGTAAAACTTCAGAACATCTTCGTTTACATTGTTAAGCAACGGATTCATACCTGTCGTGAAATTTTCGAAAGCGCCGGTTACGGCTTTTTTATCCGACGATTTATTCAGGTTGAGACATTCTTCGAAAGCGGCTTTTGCTTTTGTCAGCAATGCGGGAATAAATTTATCCGACAGATTCATTTTCAAAACTTTGCCGAGTTCCGACACTTCCGCTTTTCTCTTGTCGGAAATAAACAAATCGACCAAAGTGCGCTGTGCCGTTTCCGTATTCAGCTTAGCCAAAGTTTCGTAAGCCGCCAGTCTTACGGACTTATGCCTGTCACCGGCAAACTGTACCAGCAATTCCTCGTTTTCACGGTCGTTGCCCAGTGTTTTCACTGCTTCCGTCAGCAACGGAACGGATTTGCCTGCTAAAATCACATCCACCATTTCGGCGATTCCGGGATAACCGAGTTTATACAGTATCCTGAATCTTCGCGCATCGTCCGGTTTTCCCTCATAGCTGAAACCAGCTGCTATAAACGGCATTATCACCGGTCCGATTGTCGGAATGACAACAGTTTCGATATAATCGGCAAAATCCGCATAATGGTCTGACAGGGCGGTGTCCAGCAGACGATAAACTCTGAAATCCCTGAACTGTCCCTTTTTAAAAGCTTTTTTCAAATCGTTCAGCCGTCCTCCTTTCCGGGAACTCAAAGCCTCGATTAACGGTCTGATAGCCAGATAGGATTCGTCGGTACCAACATCTTTCAGCGACAGGGCGGGCGTTAATTCCGTTTCCGGCTGTTCCGCGTCAACGGGTTCGCCCTGCGTATAGAGTACTGCATACAGCAGAGTGCTAAGTTCCAACAGTTTCATTGACGAATCATCGACATCCGCACCGGCAAGACTATCTATCTCTCCTGCGATTTTTTTGAATACCGGCGATTTTTCGCCCAGTTTGTTGAAAATAACCGCCTGCTTTTGCAAACGCGGGTCATTTTGGGCGAATTTACTTCCTGCAATGAACAATCGATTGATTTCCTGCTGCAAATCGTACAGCGGAAGCAGTTTCATGGCACGTGTATTTTATTTAACTATTGTCATTTCGTCAATCAGATATTTTGCGCCTGCAAATTTGTCAATAACAAACAATGTATATCTTATGTCAAGATTTATACATCTTTGCAGGTTTTGTTCGAATGCAATGTCTCCGCTCATGGCTTCCCAGTTGCCGTCGAAAGCCGTACCTATCAATTCGCCTTTTGCATTCAGCACCGGACTGCCGGAATTGCCGCCCGTAATATCGCCGCCGAAAATGAAATTAACGGGTAATCGCCCGTCTTTCATTGCATAAGGTCCGAAATCTTTTGCTTCAAACAGTTGTTTCAATTTGGGTGAAACCTCAAATTCCCAGTTGTCGGGGTCTTCTTTTTCCAAAATTCCGGCTGATGTGGTAACATAATCGAAATATCCGGCGTCCTGCGGTTCATAGCCCGATATTTTGCCGTAAGTCAGTCGCATGGTGAAATTTGCATCCGGGTAAACAGGTCTTGAGCCTTTATACATTTCCCGCAGACCGGCTACATATTTGCGATGCCCTTCCCTGTATTTCAGGGGAGTATCCGCATCCGCCCTTTGAATTTCCCTCATTTTCAACATGACGGAATACGCAAGTTTAACGGCAATATCGTTTTCCAGCGCCTCGACTGTGGGATTGTTCGCAAATGCGTCGAGTTTGTCCCTGTTCAGCAAAAATGTTTGCGAAAACAGGTCATTGACATATCTTTCGAAATCGCCGTAATATTTACCGGATATATGTTCGAAAATATCGGGACGGTCTTCTTTCGGAACATTGTCGTAGTAAAGTTTCAGCATCACTGCCGATATTTTTTTGTCCGTAGGCGGGTTGTAATTTTTGAAAAAGTTTTCCGAAAGGCTTGCCGCTCCCCGTTTGAATGCTTCGATTCTGTTTTGAACGTTCTGTGTGTCGGGATTTTTCAGCGCTTCGTAAAGACCGGCGAAATTATATGCAAACGACACTATTTCGCTTCCGCGTAAAACGGCTTCCGAAAGATACTGTCGCGCGTAAAGGTTTTTCGCTCTTTCTTTTACCGCCGATTCAATCAAGGATAAAGCGTCTCCGTACAGCGCCTTTCTCTGCGGATTGTTTTCCGTCCAGGCGGCAAATTGGGCTTCCTGCTCCCGTTTCCGGTCGATAACTTTCAGTTTTTTCAATGCTTTGTTCATCCCTATGGAATTTTTCCAGTAGTTGCTTGAACCGCTGTATTTTGTGGCATACTGTATTTTCACTTTCGGGTCTGCCAGCATGTCTTCCATCATCAGTTCCTGACGGATACCCCTGATTTTAATCATATTGGCATTGCTTATCGAGATTCTTTCGTCCACTTCCCACGAAGTCATATAGCGTTGCGTGCTGCCGGGAAATCCCATAACCATTGCAAAATCGCCATCCTTAAAACCTTTCAGAGATATCGGCAAATGATGTTTCGGTCGCAGAGGCACATTGTTTTCGGAATAATCCGCCGGATTTCCGTTCGAATCGGCATATACCCGAAAAATGGAAAAATCGCCCGTATGGCGGGGCCACATCCAGTTGTCGGTGTCCGCTCCGAATTTGCCTATCGAAGAAGGAGGAGCGCCAACCATCCGGATATCGGAATAAACTTTATAAACAACAAGATAGAAATCGTTGCCGCCGAACATGGACGCAACGTATGCCCGGAGATAGCCAAGATTGTTACTCGCATTCTTCGCGATGCTGTCCGATATTTTGCCGATAATTTCAGCCCGTTTTTCTTCCGAAGATATATTTTGCAGAGCGGGAGCTATTTTATCGGTAACATCTTCGATTCGTTCGAGAAACTGAACCGACAGCCCGGGAGTCGGTTTCTCTTCGGATTTGTTTTTTGCCCAGAAACCGTCTTTCAGATAGTCGTTTTCAACGCTGCTGTGCTGCTGAATAGCGCCGTATCCGCAATGATGATTGGTCAGCAGCAAGCCCTGATCGGAGATGATTTCGCCGGTGCAACCTCCTCCGAATATCACAATGGCATCCTTTATGCTTGAGGAGTTTATACTGTAAATATCCTTGGCGGACAGTTTGAACCCTGCCTTTTTCATGTCCCTGATATTCATTTTTTCGATAAGCGGCAACAGCCACATACCTTCATCCGCCCTTGTCTGTGGAATCAAAAGCGCCGAAACTATAAAAAACAATAAAAATCTTTTCATACAAATAACTTAATTAATAACATTACAATCAGCAATTAAAGAGAATAATACCCTTTAATAATTTTTTGTAAAATTAATTCATTTTTTTGAACCGGATGCATTTTGACCGGAAAAAACAAATTTTTTCTCACGATCCATAATATTGTGAGATTATTTTTCAAGGATGTATTTGGCTACGCCGAACTGACATTTGACTACGTTGATTTTCACCTTATAATAGAAACACCCATGACAAAATTTAGACACACAGGGGGGATGATTATGAACCGGAAAATAAATGACGTATGCCGGTTTTGATGTCGAAGACATCATATGTTTATAGAACAACGATGTTATGTTTCAATTCGACCTCTTCGGGGTCGCACAGCATAGGTGCACATTTCTTCTATAAACATTTGACCTTTTCGAGGTCGAACTCCGCATCATGTTTTGTACAATCGTGAATATTAACAAAATAAAAATACTAACATATGAAAATCGACGCAGTCAAACGTAAGTTCGGCGCAGTCAAATGCACCTTTCATTTCAAATTGGATTATTATTTATACTTTCGCGCTTTATTTGATAACGGATAACGGATTAAAACAACAGTGATTTTATGAATGAAAATAAGCTCCTGGATAAACTTAAAGGGATAAAAATCAGATTTGAAGAGGTGGGACAACAGATAGCAGACCCCGAAGTTATTGCCAATATGAAAAAGTTTGTAACGCTGAACAAGGAATACAGAGAGCTGGAGCCGATTGTGGCGGCGGCGAAAGAATACGAAAACATTTCGGGAAATATCGAATCGGCTAAAGAAATGCTCGCGGTCGAAAAAGATCCCGAAATGCTCGAAATGGCAAAAAACGAAATTAAGGAACTTGCGGAGCAATCGGCAAAACTCGAAGAAGAAATCAAGTTCCTGTTAATCCCCGCCGACCCGCAGGACAGCCGAAACGCGATTCTGGAAATACGGGCTGGCACCGGCGGAGAAGAAGCATCGATTTTTACCGGTGATATATTCCGCATGTACCAGAAATTCATCGAAAAGCGGGGCTGGAAATCGGAAATCACAAGTTTTTCGGAAGGAGCCATAGGCGGATACAAGGAAATCATAATGAAGGTTTCGGGACAGGGAGTTTACGGAGTGTTGAAATACGAGTCGGGAGTTCATCGCGTGCAGCGTGTTCCGCAAACGGAAACCATCGGCAGAGTACATACCTCCGCCGCTACCGTAGCCGTTCTGCCCGAAGCCGAAGAGTTTGAGCTGGAGCTTAATATGAACGACATTCGCAAAGACACCTTCTGTTCTTCGGGACCCGGAGGACAATCGGTAAATACCACTTATTCAGCGATTCGCCTGACTCATATCCCATCCGGAATAGTCGTTCAGTGTCAGGACGAAAAATCGCAGATCAAGAATTTCGAAAAAGCGCTTGCCGAACTCCGTACCCGCATATATAACATCGAATATCAGAAATATATCGACGAAATAGCCGGAAAAAGGAAAACCATGGTATCGACCGGCGACCGTTCCGCCAAAATCCGTACATACAACTATCCTCAAAGCAGGGTTACCGACCACAGAATAAATTATACGATGTATAATCTGCCCGCGTTTATCGACGGCGACATACAGGAATGTATTGATTTATTACAGATTGCGGAAAATACGGAACGATTGAAGGAATCGGAGATCGGTAAATGACGAAGAGCGGCAAAACGTTCCCGGAAATTTCATCTCCCGAAACGGATTTTTTTTACATTTTTTAACAGACTCGATACAATTTTCCTCTTTTTCGACGAAATTTTCGGAAAATTTGACCGGATAAGCACATTTTTTTTAATTTTTTTTTACTCGCGGATTTTGAGAGGCTAATCATGTGGAAAATTGATTCCTGCTGTGTGTAATTCATTGAATTTCCTGATAAATAGCTTCGGAAACAATAAACCTTATTGTCTAAAAT
>JAISSE010000090.1 GCA_031273285.1 Prevotellaceae bacterium | reverse complement strand
GAAGCCTTCCAGTTTCCGTTGTCCGACAGATTGTCGGGATCGATTCGCTCCAGAGACCATCCGCCTTTTGATTTGGCGTCGTCTCCGTAGGACGGGCTGCCGTATTCGACAACGGCAACAACCGTACTGTCGGAAGAGGTCAGCGTCAGCACCATGCCGGCATCGAGAAGACTCGGAAACGAAGTTGCGGAAAATGCGTCGCCATACGCGGAAAGTTCCGATACCGACGCGGACGCGCACACAATGACGTATCCGTGAGGCGCAATTTTTCCCGCCGTGATTCTCGACGACTTTCCCGCGCCGTACAGAATGCGAAAATCGGTCAGATAAACCGTGTCGCCGGTGCGGTTGTAAAGTTCCAGATATTCCCTGTCGGGCAGAGCGACGGGCGGATTTGGTTTTGCCATTATCTCGCTGAAAACCAAATCGCCGAAACTCACGGTCTGATACCTGAAATAAGCGGAATCACTTACCGTAAAGTCCTCGCTGTCCCGTGCTCCATCGACATGCACCGTGAAACTGTTCCCCAAAAGCGTCTCTGACAGGGTCAGTGTAACCCGTTTGCCGTCAATTGTTTTGGAAACAACATCAAAAACCGTTCCCCGCATGTTTTCTACGCTATAATTGCCCGCTTCCGAAATGTTTTTGTTAAACTCCACAACCACTGTTGAAGGCGACAGGGCTTCCGCCTTGACGATTTTTGCGGGAAGATAGGATTTGTTCAGCAGCACGCTGTCGCTGAGGATAAAACCGTCCTCCGTCTCCAAATTATTATAATATAACACAAAAGCGCTACCGCGCAAAGAATCGCAGTCGATGTAAAATTTCCCTGCATTTTTTGTAATTTGTTGTATCGAAAAAGTATCACCGGAAACATTAGTTAAAAGATAATTATCTGTATTGGTGATTATTGAGTCAACCATATTTCTGTTAAATTCCAGAACCAATCGAGTTCTGCTCAACGCTTCAAACGAACAATTTGCCTGTGCGCCGCTTCGTCGAAGTTCCAATATGGTATCTTTTATTTTTGAGCCGGAAATATCTGTAATTCCGGAAATTGACAGCAAAAATAAAGTGTCGCCAAGTAATTCTGTGTGTAATCTTATTTCATTATCACTGATTTTATCGGCGCTAAATATTTCAAAAGTATCAAATATGGATGTAAGCAAGTAATTATCAAGGCTTGATGCTTGCGGAAAAGCAATATTTGTGTTGAAACTTATTTGTATATTGTTTTTGTCTATTATTTCGGCTCCGCTGACCGTCAAAGGCAGATTTGTCTTTATAACTTCGTAATTATTAATTGAAAACATGCCGTTTCTTGTACTTGTATATTTGAAAACGAATCCCGAAAATTTGTTTGCAAACGATTCGTTATCAGAAAATTTTCCGGCAAACAAAATCGGACGGTCTTTTTCCTGCATGAAAATTTCCCACTCATTTTCAGACTTTTGTATAATTATTCTCACCGTTGTGTTTGCATTCCAATCATAATTGCCTGACCACAACAGTTGTTTGCTGCCGGCTTTAACTTTCCAGACGGAAATCAAATCGGAACTGCCCGTGTAATTGACTCCGGCGATATAAGCAGACAAATTATCATCCTCAAAATCATCTCTATCCGACGACAAAACGCACCAAAAAGCATTATCCGAAGACGGGTCGAAATTTCCGTTTTCGACGGTAAAATCCCATTGCACAATTCCTTTTGTCATCTCAATATCCATTGGTGCAGATACATAGCTGAATCCGTCTCCGGAATTGTGTTTAAGTTTATTGCCGTTCCAACTCCAGTCGCCGGTGTTGTTCCATGCTGACATACCGGATTTTACAACGGTATCCATGGCATTTGCAGAATATATCGGCATTGAAACCGTCTCAGCCATATTCGCACTTGCGCCTTTAATGGAAAAATCGCCCAAAGAATCGTAAATTGCATTAAATGTTGAAATTCCGGCAAATTGTGTTGTGTGCAAACTTTGCAATTCTCCCAAGCCGTCCGATTTTAAAATGCTGATACTGTTTATAAAAGATGTATCTACATTCCCCATGTAATCGGTAGCTCCAATGTTGAGCGAAAAAGGCGTGTTTTTCAATACTATCATCGGCTGATTCAAAATTGTAAGCTGAGACGCCTCTACATCAATGGAATGGATTTCGGAATATATCGGATATTCAAACGTTTTGAGCAATTGGGAACTGTTTTGATTCACTGTCCATCCATGAGCCGCTGCCGGAATATACAGCTGTAATTTGCTGCCATCCACACATTTGGGTCGGTTAAGAAATATTTTCAGAATAATTTCACGTGATTCACCGTCGGGAATAATTAAACTGTCGGGGATGACCGTTATTTGATCTTCGGCAGAAGTCAATGATACTGAAATATTTTGACCGTCCGACAACAATGCTGCTCCGGCAATCAAATCAGGTATGAAAATTTCGGAAATTGTGCCGAAAACCATTTTATCGATAATGACGGGTAAGCCGTCATTTGTCCCTTTATCCCTGATTTTGAATCGAATCACTTCTTTTGCCGCGTTTATCGAAGTATCTGTGGATTTGAAAATAGACTTTTGCTGCGACAATACAGGCAAAACCTCCGAATCCGTGTCCATTGACGCGATTTCACCCGAAGTGATTTCTCCGAAACGGGTATGTCCCGCTTTTATTTTGAACATCAAAGGCATGTTGATTGTCAAGTCATTCCAGACAATTTTGCCTTTGACCAGTTGCTGTTTCATTCCCGAAACGCTGCTCAGACTGCCGTTGTCCGAAACAAGTGCCAGAGCAACTTCGCCGGTCTCGTCAATATCAATCGTCCCGTCATCGTTTACCGCATTGATTTCCACCGAAAAAGGATCATCGGGAACGACATTTGCCGGAGCAGTTTTGAAAATAATCTTCGTTGCCTGCACTTCAATGCTAAATGTATCGGATACAATATTTTGAGTAAAATTATCGGAAAATAGCGAACCGTTTTGCGCTGCCTTGCATCCGTGATTTGTTGCCGGAATATGGAAAACCAGCACGGTTTTATCCGCAACCTTGGTTTTCAGCCATATATTCAATGTGATTTCTGTTTCTTCGCCATCGCCGACTGTTAAACTGCCCGGAAACAATCCTACGCGAATGTAATCTTTCTTTTGGTCTATTATATTGGTTATCAGTCGCTGCTCGCCATTATACAACGAAATTCCGTCGATGACGTTACTCCAGTTTGTTTCGCTCAGAGGGTTTTCGAATCTCAGTTCGTTCACAAAAGTGGGAACATTATCAACGGCATGGTCTTTTATTACAAAACGAAAAACAGGAACTTCGCTTTCAATACTCGTGGCGTCGGACGTTATCGTTGTTCCCAAAATTTGATGCGACGGATTTTCCACGCTTGAATTTCTGTTTAAAATCACTGAAATATAACGATTTGCGGAAGACAGGGATTGCGATGAAAGTTGTATGACGATATTTTCGGCTTTATCATGCGAAACGCTGTCGGCATTAAGTTTCCCGCTGACAAAAGCAAGAGAATTAAAAGCCGGATTGCCGGCGCCGGCATTTAAAACGAGGTTGGCGGGAAAAGAAAAATCTTTGTCTATGTTTCCTTTATTGTCTGCTGCAATGGCAGTTAGGGAAAAATTGGAATTTATGAAGACGGTATCGGGAATGTCGAACCAAAGAATTGTATCCGCTTCAACAGTCAGCGTAAAAATGCCGGAGACAATATCGTCCGTTAATTCCGTAATTATTCCCGAACCCTCTGTCGATGAAACAAATCCGTGATTTATCCTGTCTATTTTAAATTGCAAAGCCGAATTATCCGTCAACGAATCGTTAAGAACAATTTTCATCGACAAACCGATTGTGTTTCCGGAAGATACGGGCAAATCTTCGCTCAAATGAAACACGATCGAATCGTCGGTTATTGCGGTATTGGCTATTTGCAGATTTCCAATGTTTTCAGCGTGTAAATATGCGTTTTTGATTGTCGTTTTCCAGTTTGCATGAGAAGGCGGTTTGGCGTCTTTGACGGTTATTTGATGTAAATATGTCGGTAATGTGTCCGAATCTACAATGTCATGTATATCAAACCTCAAGACTTCGATTGTGTCTTTCTCAAGCGACGAAATATCTCCTCCCGAAGTCTGTTCGTACGGAGGAATTATTTCCGTATCGGATGCTTTTAACACGGTTCTATCCACCGAATTTATGCTGATATCGTCAATGAACAACGACGTTGCTGCGGTAACCGTAAAAGTATATAAAATACCGAACCGGGAAATATCCGAATATACCGCGTCCAAAACACTGTCGGCATGAAACGAAATATTCGAAAAATTGTTGCCGATACCGATACCGACATGCCAGTAATTGTTGTGGTTTCGCCTGATTTCCAAGGCTGCAACATTACTTGTCGTGATTGATGTCTGCCAATTGATGTCTGTTCTTATTATTTCGGTATAAGCGCCGTTATTAACTCTGTACAAACATAATATATCATCATTAAGAGTTTGTGTCCTCATATTCACGCCTAAAGCGTAACCGTTGAAATTGCCGGAAGTGTTATTTGCCGCAAGAATAACAGCCCATTTATTTGTATTCGAGGGATTATAAGTGTGTTTCAACAGAAATTTCCATGTTACATCGTGTTCCGCGAAGGTTATCCCTGTTACGGGGACAAATATGGTGTCCGGTCCCGCCGGACTTTTTTGCGAATGCCTCAGAGAGAAGTTACCGGATATGGCCGAAGATGTCAGTTCCCAGGAAGATACAGGTTTCTGAATCCACTCCGAAAACCCCGATTCAAAATCGTAACTGATTTGCGAATGTAGAACGGACGAAAAACAATACATCCATAAAATCAAACAAATGCGCCGTACCATACTCCATAATTTTATTTCTTTGCTTTGTAGATTCTGCCTGCAAATATACATTATTTTTAAATATGAAAAATAAAAATATTTTAAGAAATATTTTAACCCACTTTGAAATAACCCGTTATAAAGAAAAATTCTCACAAGAAAAATTGCGGAATATTTATTTCATCCGCTTATCCGTAACGTTTTTTCGGCAAATCGGAGACGATGATTTCTATTTTCCGCCCACCGGCTTTATAGAAATAATCCCCAAATGTCCATTAAAATATTTTTCCTTTTTTTGTTCCGACTTGGGAGATTGCTTCCGGCTCGTTCCTCGCCGTCGCAATGACGGACAGCGTTGTGTTGTTTCCGCCCTGTCGTCATTATAATTACGAATTGCAAGTTACGAGGATTGCCGGAATATTGAATATTCCGACAAAAATTACATCTATTTCGGGAATAAGATTCTAATGGACATTTTGGGATAATTACGATATTTATCCGGCTAAAGTTTCATGTACGGATTATTCACTGTTCACTATACGTTATTCACTGTTCACTATACGTTATTCACTGTTCACTATACGTTATTCACTGTTCACTAAGGTTTTATGTATGGTGTCTGATAATCAGGACTGATACTTAAAATGTCTTCTCCCGTATCCTGATTTCTAACGAATTTCATCGTGGTTATGTACATCTCGCGGGGGTGTATGGCGTTATGGCTTTTGTGAGCATGGAAAGCGACGCGCCACTCTCCGTTTTTGTCTTTGAAAAGACAGTGATGACCCGTTCCGAAAAGACCGGCGGGTTTCCGTAAAACGGGATTGGACGCATATTTTTCCCAGCGTCCCATGATATTGCCTGCCGTGGCTACGCCGATGCCGTAATCCTGACTTTGGTAATGATTTGCCGAATAAGTCATATAGTATATTCCCCTGTGTTTGACGACAAACGGACCTTCGTTGACGCGAGCCATGACATTTTCCCAATCCTGCGAAACATGGGCGCAAAGATGCAGGGTTTCCGTTTTGACGGTTTTTAAATCATCCTCCAATTCGGCAACCCAAATGGCATTTCCGTCGGTAAAACGGACAAAAAAGAGGTACGCCCTGCCGTCGTCGTCTATAAAGAGCGAGTTGTCGATGGCTTTATCGCTCATCATCGGCTCGTGAACATCCTGTTTGAAAGGACCTAAGGGCGAATCGCCCGTTGCCGCACAGATATGCTCGTCAGCCGAATAATACATGTAAAACTTTCCGTTGATACGGTAAACTTCCGGCGCCCAGAAGTGTCGGTCGGCGTAGGAATTGTCTTTATGAAGCGCCGGAGACGGTTCTTTTGTCCAATACTTCAAATCGTCTGATGTATAGACAACTATCCCGTTTGGGTTGGAAGTGCCATAAGCATAGTATTTGTTGTCGTGATAGAGAATAAACGGGTCAGCCAAAGGGACATGCCTCAAATTTGCCTGTTCCTGACTCCATGCATTCCGCACCGTATGTTTCTGCCGACCATCGAATACGAGAAATGCAATACATGCAACGGATACGAATAAAAACTTTTTCATTGTCATCATTTTTTGCAAAGATACAAAGATTATATTCGGACGGCAAAAAAATTTCACAAAGTACACTGTTTCACAATCTTTGCAATCGTTCAAATAAGGGAATTTTTCACAGGATTAGCAGGATTTGGCCGTTTTCCGTTTTTCGCCAAATACGTGAGAAAACTCCGTTGCATACGATTGAGGTGCATTTGTTTCCCCGTCAATATGTTTCGGTACAGGGGGCTACAGATCCAACAATCCTTCGGGGAGTGTTGTGTATATAATTTTTTTACGGTAATCCGATTTTTTTATTCCGTTCAACGGGATTAAAATTTGTTTTTCGTTGATGATAATTTCCACACACGGATTTCCGGGAAATTCGAAAACATCGCTCACCTGTCCCAAATTACCGAAACCGGAATCGCTGACGGTAAATCCTATTAAATCGGACAAGCCCGAAACGGATACGGAAGCCGGGACTATCCCTGAAAAGATTTTTTTGCCGACAAGTTCGCCGGCAAGTTCCTCCGATTCCATATTTTCGAAAATGATTTTTGCTTTTTTGCCCCGCCACTCGAACAGTTTAAAATAAAAAGGAACCCATAATCCGTCAAATTCGACGAATACGGGTTCCTTGATATTTTCAGGCGCCGACTCCTCAATCTTTACGATAAGTTCTCCGTCGGTACCAAAAGTCTTCAGTACCTCGCCGAACGGGCATTGTACTTCAGTTGCCAATTTAAGACTCTGCGGTATCCTGACTGTCTGTGTTTTCCGCAACTTCGGTTTCGGATGATTCCGTTTCGTTTGCTGCTGCTGCGATTTCCGCCAGTTGCTTTTTGGCAATTTCCGCTTCTTTGGCTTCTCTCACTTTGCTTTCGGCTTCAATGCGGGCTTTTTGTTCCTTGCTCGCGTCCTGTTCCAGCCGAATCTTGCCGGCTTGCACTTTCGCTTCCTTTTCGGCAATCCATGCATTGAACTTTGTTTCGGCAACTTCTTCCGTCAAAGCTCCTTTTTTGACGCCTTCGAGGAGATGTTTTTTCAGCAAAACTCCCTTGTCCGAAAGGATTAATCGACAAGTGTCCGTAGGTAAAGCTCCGACGCTCAACCAATACAGCGCTCTGTCCGACTTCAGGTCTATTGTTGCAGGATTGGTATTCGGGTTATATGTCCCCAATTTTTCAATAAAACGCCCGTCTCTCGGCGACCGGCTGTTTGCAACAACAATGTGATAAAACGGATAACCTTTTTTTCCGTGTCTGGCTAATCTAATTTTAACTGCCATAATCTAATCATTATAAAGTTAATAAACTTACTGTCCCTTATCTCGTAAGGGCGTGCAAAGGTAATAATAAATTTATTATCACAAAAAAAATATTTTTCGAGAGGTATATAAAAAGTATGCGGATTAGACGGATTTTCGCGGATAAATAAAAAACCCGATTACAATAAAACGCATATTGTAAGACAGATAATAATCTGCAACAATCCGTCTAATCCGCGTCATCCGCGTACCGAATTATTTTTAAAACAGGCTCGACGACCGGTCGTATTTCCGGCGCTTGGGTAAGGAGTTCCTAAGGAGTCCCTAAGGAGTGCGTAAGGAGTGCGTAAGGAAAAACCTTTTTCAAAAGAACAGCATCGTTTATGCATGGGGTGCGGTTCAAATTGTCGCATACGTAAAAAGTCCGGCAGGGTAGGGACTTGGAAGAGGTGTCGGAGACTCTGTCCGCAGGCTAAAGCATACGGTTAATAAAGTGTTGTACCTGCGGGACTTTTACGCTTGCAACAATTTGAAACGCACCCAAATGAACATCCGCATTCGGCATATTGTTTTTTTACCGTATCTTTGCGGCTGTTTTTAGTGAAATTATTGTTATGTATATAAAGAAGAAGACCAAGATTGTGGCAACGATATCGGACAGACGCTGCGAGGAGTCGTTTATCGCGGAACTGTACCGGTACGGGATGAATGTCGCCCGTCTCAACACTGCGCACATCACCACCGAAAGCGCCGGAGAAATAGTCCGTAATGTAAGAAAAATATCGGACAACATAGCCATACTTATCGACACCAAGGGACCGGAAATGCGTTTGACGGCAATGGACAGCGAAGAGGGTTTCGAGGTGCGAAAAGACCATATCCTGATAATTTCGGGCGACAGGGAAAAACCGTCGTCGGAAGAACGGCTGTATGTCAATTACGAGGGATTTGTGCGGGATGTTCCCGTATCGTCGAAAATACTGATAGACGACGGCGAAATAGAGTTGCAGGTGATTGACAAGTCGAAATCCTATCTGCTCTGCACGGTAATGAACGACGGCAGAATCAAGGGACGCAAAAGCGTGAATGTTCCCGGAGTAAATGTCAAACTGCCGTCTCTGACGCCCAAGGATATTGATTTCATACACTGGGCAATCAAAAACGAAGTGGATTTTATCGCACATTCCTTCGTGCGGACGAAACGGGATTTGCTGGACATTCAAAAGATTCTGGACGAGTACGGCAGCCATATCAAGCTCATAGCCAAAATAGAAAATCAGCAGGGTGTCGACAATATCGACGAAATACTGAGCCATGCTTACGGCATAATGGTTGCACGCGGCGACCTCGGCGTGGAAGTTGACGCCGAAAAAATTCCCGGAATACAGCGGATGCTGCTTCAAAAGTGCCGCGAACGCAAGTCGCCCGTGATAATCGCCACGCAGATGCTTCATACCATGATTGAACATCCGCGTCCCACGCGCGCCGAAGTCAGCGATGTTGCAAATGCAATATATCAGCGTACGGATGCGCTGATGCTGAGCGGCGAAACCGCCAACGGCAGCTATCCCGTCGAAGCGCTGAAAACCATGTCGAAAATAGCGATAGAAATAGAATCCCAGCTGGGTTCCGAGCCGGACATCAATCTGAAAAACGTTACACAGCCCACGGCGGCAATTCTTTGCAGGGCTGCGGTGGAAGCGTCCGTCAGACTGCCGATAAAGGCGATAGTCATTGATACTCTGTCGGGCAGAACGGGACGCTACATTGCCGCCTTCCGTCCCAAAGCCCCGATTTTTGCGAAATGCTACAAAAGCTACTCCATGCGCGAACTTGCGCTTTCTTACGGAGTGTTTGCAACGATGATGGCGCCGCGCCTGACGAAAGACGAATTTGAACATGCGGCAATAGAATCTCTGCTTGAGACAGGCTGTTTCAAGCCCGAAGATTTGATAGTCATAATAGGCGGCAGTTTCGGACCTTCGGAGGGCGCCTCGTTTATAGAGATAAGTTCCGCCGGAACTGTCAAGCAGGAAACGGAATCGTTTTGACGGGCTGACGCAAAAAAAAGAAGCCGTTTCACGCCGGAAACGACTTCTTCGGATAAAAATTACAAATTAACAAAACATTATTAATAACTCTTTTTCGGTTCGAAATAGGCTTTCGGATGCAGACATGCCGGACATGATTCCGGAGCGCGGGTGCCCGTGTGTACATATCCGCAGTTGCGGCACTGCCATTCGATTTCTTCTTCGCGTTCAAACACCCTGTCTTCCGTTACGCGGTTCAACAGTGTCAGATAGCGTTTTTCGTGTTCGGCTTCCACCTTTGCAATATTGCGGAAAGCCGCCGCTATGGCGTTAAACCCTTCTTCCGCCGCAATACTCGCAAATTCGGGGTATAATACCGTCCATTCCTCGTTTTCGCCTGCTGCGGCTGCACTCAGGTTTTCCGCGGTTGTGCCGATAATTCCCGCGGGGAAGGACGCCGTAATTTCGAGCATCCCGCCTTCGAGGAATTTGAAAAACCTCTTGGCATGTTCTTTTTCCTGCTCGGCAGTTTCCGTGAAAATGGCGGCAATTTGTTCATAACCTTCTTTTTTTGCGACACTTGCAAAAAAAGTGTAGCGGCTGCGGGCTTGCGATTCTCCCGCAAATGCTTTTAACAGATTCTGCTCTGTTTTTGTTCCTTTAATACTTTTTCCCATACTGATACTCTTTAATAATTTATACTGTTTTTTGCATTGTTGTCTTTTATTCCGTCTGCCGTATTTTTTGTACGGATATAGCCCTTTTGCCCGGTATTTTCCCGAATCCGAAATCCGGTTTGGGATTTATAAAAATCATCAAATTAAATATTTTCAACACTTTATACTTGCTCATTCCGTAAATTTCACTGCGTAAAGATACATATTTTTCATAAATTCCGACAAAAGAAATATTTTTTTTCGGGATACTGTTTAAACGCAAAGGGCGCAAAAAAACCGCAGGGGGCGCAAAGTTCATATCGCCGACATTATTCCCCTTGCGTCCCCTGCGAAAATTCTTTGCGAACTTTGCGTTTAAAAAATGTTTCTTTCGCGACAGCCCCCTCATACATCATACATCATACCTCATACATCATCCTTCATAGTTTATAGTTCTTCGTTCCGGATTCTGTAACTGTCGATTTTGGTGATGAATAACATGTTCGGCGCCAGTTTTATCAGCCTTTGGCTTACGAATTTTCACATTATTTTAGAGTATCAGCAAATTTTTATGTA
>JAISSE010000066.1 GCA_031273285.1 Prevotellaceae bacterium | reverse complement strand
ATTCTCTTCCGTTCAGAAAGAAAACTGCAACATCAGAACCGCGCTGTGTTCCGCAAGTCCCAAATCGTCCAAATCCCGTGCGTCCTGATTTTCATGCCCCCAACGTCCGAGATACTGGTACATTGCCTGCAATTTCAAATTATATCCGAAGATATAATAATTCAGTCCTACGGACGGCAAATTTAGTATTCCTTTTTCATTTAACGAATTTCTATCCATAAAATCGTATCTCACAGCCGGTTGTATTTTGTCCGTAATGAAATATCCGCCCTGTATGTATGCTCCGACGAAGCTGTAATCGGCAGAAACTTTCTGCCGCTTTGTCAGTGCGACATTCAGATAATACGCTTCACCGGACAAATACAGGCGGTTTTTGATGTACGACAGTTCGAGACCCAGCCGGAAATCATTGGATGTTTGCCAGTTGGCTTCCACATTGTACGAAGTCGATAATGCAACCGAAAATCTGTCGTTATTGAGATCGTTGGTATTTCCCTGATGCAGAGGCATCGGTCCTTTCGGCATGAAAGCCAGACGGGCGGCATAGAGCAGCGAGGGTATACCGAGGTCGTCGCTTAATGTTTTTTGCGCGGCATTGACATTTATCCCCGTCCCGTTGAAAATACCCAGATTGTATTCCCATTTGTTTTTCAGCAGACCGTGAACCATGAAACCCAAATCGAAACCGGTTGCAAAGGTCGGCGGCGCGGAGTTGATGCTGCGGTCGATATATACCGAAGAGGTTAAGGATGAGGGTAAAACGGGAAACAGTGTTTCGCCGAGCGTTACAAGATACGCCTGATTGTAGGGCGTTTTGAATTTGCCGACGCGGAAACGCAGTTCGTTTTTCAGATTGATGTCGAACCATGCCTGCTGCAGCAGAGCGCCTCCCGATTTTGCCGCATTCAGTGTGAAATTGAATGTCAGCTTATTGAATCTGCCCGACAATCCCAAAATTGCGTATGGAATTTCGAAGCCGCTGTTTGCAATATTGTCCTGATCTGCCAGCTCAAGACCCTCATCGTCATAGTAATTGAATTTGGCTGCCGACTGTACGAGAGTATAAGGCTTAAACATAAAATCGCCCATTTTCGTTTGAAAACTGAACCCTTTTTTGTCTATCATCGGGATAACATCGCTCTGGATATATCTGTCAAGGTCGTGTTCCTGATTTTGAAGCTGTTCCTGAGCAAAAGCCGATATATGTGCCGGAATTGCAATCAGTATAAAAAAATATTTTCTTAAAGAAATTCTAAATGTTTTAATAAAATTCATGCGTTTGTGTATTATTGTATTAATATCTGATAATTAAAGAGATTCGACGAATTTAACAAGCGTGTCCCTGTCATCTTTGGACATTTGTTTGAATATATCTCTGGAAACGGCTCCTTCGCCGCCGTGCCACATTATCGCCTCCGAAATGTTGCGCGCTCTGCCGTCGTGTAAAAAGTGCGTATGCTGATTTACTTTGTTTTGCAGACCGATACCCCAAAGCGGGGTTGTGCGCCATTCGCAGCCCATTGCAAGTCCCGACGAATAATGACTGTCGAGTTCGACGCCCATGTCGTGAAGCAGAAAATCGCTGTAGGGATGTATGGTTTGCCTTGACAGCCAAGGCAAACGGGTTCCGTTTATGAGTGTCGGCGCGTCCTGTCGCGTGTGCAGTGTCGGCGTATGACACAAATCGCATTTAGCCCTGTAGAAATTCTTTTCGCCCTGTTTCACTGCGGGGTCGTTCACATTCCGTCTTGCAGGTACGCCAAGAGCATGAAGATAAAAATCAACATGTTCCATGTCCTTTGTCGATATTTGTATGCCGTAATGGCTGTAGCCCAGCATTTGCGACTGCCCTTCGCTCACTTCCAGCGGATAACGGTCGTTGGACACGCCGAGGTCGGACGAAAATCCAAGCTCAATCGTGAGGTCGGCATGTTGGGCTTTGTTGCCCGTGATACCGATGAAGGTCATATTCCGTTCGGGAATGCTGTTGAGACGTCCCGAAATTCCGTATTCGGGATAATTGCTTCGCCGCGCTATTTCCTGCAATTCGTCAAGGTCTAAAGCCATCATCTGACCCAGTCCGACGTGTCGCAGCGGAATACGCACGTCGATAATCAGGTCTTCGGGCTTGATGCCGGCGTCATACCATTCGGTGATTTCGTAGTGCGGCGTCATCAGCGAATATTCTTCACCGTCGGGAAACCGGAAAGTTTCTTCGATAAAAGTAGCCTTCAGTTTGCCTTCGGGCGCTACTCCGTAAATCGCCTGATCGTGCAAAACGCGCCCGTAGTTGCGGAAAAAGCTGCCGTCCTTTTTGGTGATGTATACCAGCTGTGCCGAAAATCCGCCCGAACCCGTTCCGCCCTGCGAAAAAAGCGTCGGCAAAGTGCGTCCGGCGTTTGTATGGCAGCTTCCGCACGACGAACCGACATACAGCGGACCTTTTCCTCCGAGTGCGGGGTCGCTGTCGCTCGAACGCGGACGGTCATACAGCGCGTCGCCTCTGTAGAAACGGGTTAGGAGACTTCCCGTTACCCATCTTGCAGGCGAATCGTATGCCGTTATTCCCGTTTCGAAAACGGTGGATGTTCCGGCGGAAAGAGTAGCAGGGTCGGCAACGTTTCCATATTTGTCCAGTATTTCGTCTTCTTCGCTTTTTATACAAGCAACAAATGTCATGGCGCATAACAGCACCATGACATTTATCAATAGAAATGTCTTAACCTTCATTCAATCAATTACCTTTTTATTGTCGTACCTTACGAGTCTGTCCGTCTTTAAACAATAACAGTTCGAGGGTGTGAAATCCTCTGACGTCTTCGCTCGAAATAGCGCCGATGAACTGCTCAACGGTAGACAGGTTGTTCTGCAAAATTCCTGCAATCTGTTCCTGCGAGAGTGGCCAGCTGTCCATCGATGGGTCTAAACCCAGCATGTCGTCGCTTGCGGGTCCAAACAAAATAGCTTCACTTTGCTCCCATGGAACACGCGCTGACCGCCATGCTTCACATGCGGCATTCAGTTTCGACTGGTCTGTGGGGGCTAATCGCAATGCTTCCACTGCATTGTATAAAGTCCATGCCCTGTCTCTCAACGTCTTGTATGTGGGAACAACCACTTCGTCGGCATATACCCTCAGTATTTCGGTATAGTCGTAATCTCCGTTGTCTTCTATCAGC
>JAISSE010000044.1 GCA_031273285.1 Prevotellaceae bacterium | reverse complement strand
GCACAAAGGTAAGCATTTTATATCGAAATTCCTAATCTGACGACAAAAATATTCATCGATACTGCTTCTAAATATTTTTCTGTATAATAGATTGTTATGGGTTTTCGGACAGATACTATATAAAAGTTCTTCGGGACCCTGTCCCGTAGAGCCTATTCTGCGGATGAACCTGCCGGTTTTGTCAAAAAGTATCACTTTGGATTCCGCGCCTTCCAGAACAATGATATAATCGTTGCAAAGCAGAACTCGCTGCACCCTGCCGATAAGACTTTCATCGGTAAGTTCCAGTTCCGTCGCCCGTATTTCATCGGCAATTTCGGACAAGAGTACGCCGACATCCCCGCCTGTGTCTACGGCAATTGTCTGTATTTTCGCAATATCGGCATTGCCACATGATATGAATGCAAGAAATACACAGAGTTTGATAATTTTTCTCATGACTGTTTCATTTGACTTTTACAATAAAAACGATAAAATCTCCTTTCAGCGGAATTTTATTCTTCGCGGTTTCATCCATGTCGTTTTTCTTTTTTACAAACCAAAAATGATTTTCGATGTTTAGCGGACTGATACCGCAAAAACCCGTATCGAACACGTCATCCGCGATTCCTCCCGGCTGTGCCGCGATATATGTTTTCCCCGACTGCAGATCTTCCATATATAAATTCACCTGCATATTAACGGTGTAACAGATACACAGATATTTTCCGATAAAACCCTGAAAGGTGTACGCATATTTATCCGCCGGAATTTTGGGTTTGGGAATCTCATATTTCACAATCGGGATTAACCGTTGTCCCCGAACCACGTATATTGTGTTATCCAAACCGAACGATACGGCAATTGTATTGTCATGCACCGACAGGCACGGGCTGCGCATGACGTATGAAATCCCGCCGTTTGCCGAACTTTTTTTATCTTTCAGATTAAAAGGCACGGTTTGTTTTTCGGCAGTCAATCGGTTGTAAGCGGATATTCCGTAATCCATACTGCCGTCGTTTTGCGGTCTCCACGATACTGTCCAGAAACAGTTGTCATGATAAAAAACGACATTGTCCCCATGTTCCGTAATCTGCTTCGGGTCGCCCGAAAAATCATAATGCCGGATTTCTTTTCCGTTATATACAAACAATTCGTTATCGACGGTGTCGCAGAAGATTTTTTTAAACATCTTCGTATCCTGTTTTCCGATTTCCCGGATAAATTCTCCCGCACGACTGTACTGCAAAACTCTGTCGGGCAGTCTCTCGTCCTGCACGACGGAATGCACGACAAGAAAAAGATACTTGTCCGTACATAAAACATTATCAATCCTGTCGAACTGAATATCGTCCGCTATGGATACGGGAATAACACTGCCGGCGATTTCGGACAGCGCAAACGATTTGTTTTTATTGTCTTTTATACGGATGTTTTTAATTTGCTGTCCGTATACGGAGGACGAGAGCAGTAACAGCAGATAAAACAAGTATTTATTCATTATGCGAAAATCATTGTTCCCTTTCATAATTCCCTTAAAATCCCCGCCTTGCACGAAGGGAAGCAAATACATGTCCGGCAGAGAGCGCTTCCTTGCAGGGTGCAAATATATACATAAATTCCCGAAAAACATGCAACGCATACCTCGAAAACGACGGTTCGAGGTAGAATTGCCGAAAATTAAGAGAGAGTTATTGCGCCATTTCAGGGCTTGGTTTGTGTGTCATTCGGTTTAGTAGGGCAAACGCCCTACGTTATGTTATGTTATTAAAGAGCGTTGCCCTTTCTCAACTCTCAACTCTCAACTCTCAACTCTCAACTAAAAAAAGCTCTCAACGATATTTTTTCGTTTTCGCAGTTATTTTATATCTTTGCCGCCGAATTCGTATTTCGTAATTCGTAATTTTTAATTCGTAATTTTTATAAAAATGATTAACATTGAACAAATTAAGGCATTGAGCGAACGTGTGTCAATCCTGAGGAGGTGTCTTTGACGTCGATTCCAAGCGAATCAGACTGGAAGAAGAGGAACTGAAAACTCACGACCCCGATTTTTGGGACAATCCAAAAGAAGCCGAAATACAGCTGAAAAAAGTGGCTTTGCTGAAATCGTGGACTGTTGCTTTCGACAGGGCAACGGAAGCGCTCGACGATTTGTCGGTACTGTTCGACTTTGCCGGAAAAGATGCCGGAAGCGAAGCTGAAGACGAAGTCGATTCACAATATCGCACCGCCCTGTCGCTGATAGAAGACCTCGAAATGCGCAACATGCTGGGCGCTAAAGAAGATCATCTCGGCGCAATAATGAAGATTAATTCCGGAGCCGGAGGCACCGAAAGTCAGGACTGGGCGGAGATGCTGATGCGAATGTACCTGCGCTGGGGCGAACGCAACAACTACAAAACCGCTGTACTCGACATTCTGGAAGGCGACGATGCCGGAATAAAATCCGCAACAATCGAGTTTGAAGGCGATTTGGCATACGGCTTTTTACAGTCCGAAAGCGGAGTTCACCGTCTGGTACGCATATCGCCGTTCAACGCGCAGGGGAAACGGCAGACGTCCTTCGCTTCGGTGTTTGTGTCTCCCGCAGTGGACGATACAATCGAAATAAACATCAATCCGGCAGATCTGGAATGGGATACGTACCGTTCGAGCGGCGCCGGAGGGCAGAATGTAAACAAGGTGGAAACGGGCGTTCGCGTTCGCCACATACCGACCGGAATTATTGTCGAAAACACCGAAACCCGTTCGCAGTACAACAACCGTCAGAATGCGCTTCGCCTGCTGAAATCGCATCTTTACGAACTCGAACTGCGCAAACAGAAGGAAATAGCCGCCGAACTGGAAGGCAAAAAACGCAAAATAGAATGGGGTTCGCAAATCAGAAGCTATGTTCTGCATCCGTATAAAATGGTCAAGGATGTACGAACGGGACACGAAACTTCGGATACGCAGGCGGTGCTCGACGGCGATTTAAACGAATTTATGAAAAGTTTCCTGATGCAGTCGGGAAACAATGATGATGAATAAATTTTAAAAATATCACAATTATGGGATTTCTTGATATTTTCTCAAAAGCAAAAAAGGAAAATCTGGACAAGGGGTTAAAGAAAACAAAAGAAAGTTTTTTCGGAAAACTGTCCAGAGTGATAGCGGGACGTTCGAAAGTGGACGATGAAGTTCTTGACAGTCTGGAAGAAATACTGATATCTTCCGATGTTGGCGTCGAAACAACTCTAAGAATAATCGAGCGTATCGAAAAAAGAGTTTCCCGCGACAAATACATGAACACTGGCGAGTTGAACGTGATTCTCAGGGAAGAAATCGAAGCTCTGCTCGAAGAAAACGGTTCGAACGGAAACATAATGCCGTTCGACTTTTCGAAAAAACCGTATATAGTGCTGGTCGTTGGCGTTAACGGAGTCGGAAAAACCACGACTGTCGGAAAAATCGCGGCTCAGTTGAAAAACGACGGAAAAAAAGTCTGTCTGGGCGCCGCCGACACGTTCCGCGCCGCGGCGGTCGAGCAGCTTACAATCTGGTCGGAAAGAGCCGGAGTGCCGATTATCAAGCAGAAACAGGGCGCCGACCCCGCTGCCGTTGCTTTCGATACCGTCAAATCCGCCACAGCCAACGATATCGATGTCGTATTAATTGATACGGCAGGACGGTTACACAATAAAATCAGTCTGATGAACGAGTTGTCCAAGATTTGCACGGTTATCCGGAAAATTGTTCCCGAAGCCCCGCACGAAGTGCTTCTGGTTCTCGACGGCTCGACGGGACAGAACGCTTTCAGGCAGGCGGAGGAATTTATCAAAGCGACAAATGTAACAGCCATGGCGCTCACCAAACTGGACGGAACGGCAAAGGGAGGAGTTGTTCTCGGAATATCCGACCAGTTCAAGATTCCCGTAAAGTTCATCGGAGTGGGCGAAGGCATCGACGACCTTCAGGTATTCGACAAAAAGGAGTTTGTAGATTCCCTGTT
>JAISSE010000163.1 GCA_031273285.1 Prevotellaceae bacterium | reverse complement strand
GTAAAACGAAAAGCAAGCGGTACGGATTTTATTATATAAACAGTTGTTAAACAATAATATTTATGCGAAAAAAGAACATTTTCATTATTTTCTGTATCATGAGTTTCGCTTTTACAGTGCAGGCTCAGGTTCGGAAAAATTACGGTATCGGGCAACGTCCCGAAACCCTTAAAAGCCTTGCACAGCAATTCGCTGCGCCGGCTGACGATTACAAACCCCACGCCTGGTGGCACTGGCTCGGTTCAAATTTCTCGAAAGAGGGAATGACCAAGGACTTGCAGGTAATGAAAGAAGCGGGCGTCGGAGGAGTAGTCGTGTTTAATGCGCCGTCGTGGCTCGACCCGGAAAAAAATCCGTGGCAGCATCAGACTTACCGCAGTGTGGCATACTGGGATGCGCTGAAACATGCGCTCGCCGAAGCCAAAAAGTTAGACATGACCGTCGGCATACACAACACGCCCGGCTGGTCAACCACCGGAGGTCCATGGATTTCGCCCGAAGATGGAATGCAGGCGGTAACTTACGGCAAGACCTCGCTGCAGGGAGCCAAACACGTTAAAATCACGCTTCCCAATCCGAAAGCAAACGACGAAAGAGCGGCTTATTTTAAAGATGTAGCCCTCGTGGCTGTTCCGGCAAACGATAATCTTTCCCCGAACGGTATTCTGGACATTTCGGAACACATGGACGCCGACGGCGTTTTGGACTGGCAGGCTCCTGCCGGCGAATGGATAATTTACCGCGTAGGACACTTTCCTACTCTGAATCACTCTCATCCGACCCCGGAAGATGTAGCCGACTATGCCCTTGAAGCCGATAAAATGAATCCAGAAGCCACGGTCAAACACTGGAACAATGTCCTGAATCCCTTGAAAGACCGCTTCGGCGACTACATCGGAACAACATTCAAATATATCTGGATAGACAGCTACGAAGCGGGAGACCAGAACTGGTCGCCCAATTTCCGCGCCGACTTTATCCGTCTGAAAGGTTACGACCCCGTATTGCAGTTAGTCATGGCAGACATGCGCGGCGACAGCATATTGGATACTAAGCACAATGGGCTTCGTTATCCGGAAAATGCCGCTCCCGAAACAAGACTCTTTCTACACGACTACTCGGAAGTAATCAACCGTCTGTTTATGAATTGCTGGCAAACAGGGAAAGACATGGTGAACAAAGCCGGATTTACATTGTGCTTCGAGCCGTACTGCAGCTGGGGCGGCGGTCCATTCGACATGGAAGAAGCTGTTGCGATAGCCGATATTCCCGTTACCGAATTTTGGGTACACAGCGGCGATGTGTTTGGCGGCGGAACCATAGCAAAAGCCGCTGCCGCAAATGCAAAACGTATCGTCGGCTCCGAAGCCTTCACCGGCATGGAAGCTACCTGCACGTTCACCGAAACGCCGCACATGCTGAAACGTTCGGCGGATATGGGCTACTCGTTCGGCGTCAATCTGTATTTTCTCCATTCGTGGGCGCATAATCCCTTCGACGACAAGTATCAGCCCGGATTCAACTTTGCCCACTACGGAACGCACTTCAGCCGCAATCAGACATGGATTGAACCCGGCAAAGCGTTCTTTACCTATCTCGCCCGCTGTCAGATGCTTTTGCAGCAAGGCTCCCTTATTTCACGAACCGACGACGTGCTTCACCGCCGGACTCCCGACGCCGAAATATTTTTTATCCGCAACACCGGAGAGGCTCAGGAGAAAACCGTTGAGTTTCCTGTCGCCAATCGTGTTCCGGAACTGTGGGACGCCTATGCCGGAGCTGTAAAAAACACAAGCCGCTGGAAAGAGGCGGAAAATAAAACTTCGGTAACGCTGGCGATGGAAAGAGACGAATCGGTGTTCGTTGTTTTTCCGGCGCGAAAAACCGATTATGCGAAACTTCCGGAAACGAAGGTTCTGAAAGAAACTCCCGTCGAAACGGAAGGCGAATGGACGGTTTACTTCAAACCCAAAACCGACGAAGAACCTTTCCGGAGAAAATTCAGGGAACTTGTCGATTTCAGCAAACAGGACGATGCGGCAGTCAAATATTTTTCCGGCACGGCGACATACGAAACAACCGTCCGCGTGAATGCCGCCGATTTGTCGGCAAACAAAGCCGTAACGCTCGACCTCGGTACACTGTACGACATTGCCGAACTGGAGGTGAACGGGAAAAAAGCCGGCGTTTTGTGGTGTCCGCCCTACCGGACGGATATTACTCCGCTGTTGAAAGCGGGTAACAACACGCTCAAAATTCACGTAACGAACACCTGGATAAACCGCCTGATTGGCGATGAACAGTATCCCGAAGACTTTGAGTGGACGGATAAAAACCAGGGATTGCGCGCAATGAAAAGTTTGCCGGAATGGTTTGTGAAAAATCAGCCGCGTCCGGTACAGGAACGCAAAACGTTCATTCCATGGTACTATTTCAACAAAGATTCGCCCTTGTATCCGGCAGGTTTGCTTGGTCCGGTGAAACTGCTGAAACAGGATACCGGTAGATAATTTTGTATTTGCAGGTTGCTCCTGCCCTCTCCGGGAGGCTGTCTTAAAAGAGATATTTTTTTAAGACAGCCTCTTTTTAATAGGATAAAATCGGAAAGACAGTTGTAGAGTTTCTCCGCAGACCGTCAATCAGGAAGGCATATTACCGACATACCATTCGTACAGGATTTTCACTCCCTCGCGTATCTCGATTTTATGTTTCCATCCGAGGCGGTTAAGTTTCGACACGTCGGTAAGTTTTCGCATTGTTCCGTTCGGTTTCGACACATCGAATTTAATTTCGCCGTCATAACCAACTGTTTTCGAAATCAAACCAGCCAGTTCCCCAATGGAAATCTCCATTCCCGTACCTATGTTGATGTGGCAGTTGCGTATTTCCTTACAATCAGACCGGTATGTATCCTTGAAGTTGATATTTTCCATGACAAAAACCGCGGCGTCCGCCATATCGTCGCTCCACAAAAATTCGCGCATCGGCTCGCCTGTTCCCCAGAGGGTTATGTGTCTGTCCGTTATTCCGTATCTGTACAGTACTGCGACTATCTCGTCCCGAGTATTTTTTCCGGTAATTTTCTCCACCGGACGGGCATCGAGGTCGGCGCGAACAGCCGCCCAGTCGTCCCGCATCAGACTTTTACCCAAATGGAATTTGCGCATCATCGCCGGCAGCACATGGCTTCGTTCCAAATCGAAATTGTCGTTGGTTCCGTACAGATTGGTCGGCATAACGGCAATATAGTTTGTCCCGTACTGAATATTAAAACTTTCGCACATTTTCAGTCCGGCGATTTTGGCTATTGCATACGGTTCGTTGGTGTATTCCAATTCGGATGCAAGCAGTTCAGTTTCAGCCATCGGCTGTTTGGCATTACGCGGATATACGCATGTGCTGCCGAGGAACAACAGTTTTTTTACCTCATGATTAAAACTTTCGCCGATAACATTTTGCTGTATCCGTAAATTATCGAAAATAAAATCGGCGCGATAGATATTGTTAGCCATGATACCCCCTACCTTTGCAGCTGCCAAAAACACATATTCAGGTTTTTCCGTATCGAAAAACCGTTTCACCGCACAATTGTCGCGCAAATCCAGTTCTCCGGAAACTTTCCCGACAAGACTGGTATAGCCTTTCGACCGGAGATTTTTCCATATCGCCGAACCAACCAGTCCCCTGTGTCCGGCAACATATATTTTAGACTGTTTTTCCATGATGTTGCAGTTTATCTTTTGGTTACATATTCCAAATCGTGCCTGACCATGATTTTCACCAATTCGGTGAAAGGCGTTTTTGTGGGATTCCATCCCAATAAAGTCCTTGCCTTTGTCGGGTCGCCCATGAGTTGCTCGACTTCAGCCGGTCTGAAGAATTTGGGGTCAACTTCGACAAGTATTTTACCCGTTCGACCGTCAATTCCTTTTTCGTTAATTCCCTCGCCTTCCCATTCGATGTTTATTCCCGTTTCGGCGAAAGCCAGGTTGCAAAACTCTCTCACCGAATGCATTTCGCCCGTGGCAATCACAAAATCTTCGGGTTTTTCGTGCTGCATCATCAGCCACATGCACTCCACGTAATCTTTTGCATATCCCCAGTCTCTCAGAGAGTTGAGATTTCCCATATATAAGCGTTCCTGCAAACCGTGCGCCATACGTGCAACCGCCAGCGTTATCTTGCGCGAAACAAAGGTCTCGCCTCTCCTTTCACTTTCGTGATTGAACAGTATTCCGTTTACTGCAAACATGTTGTATGCTTCCCGATAATTTTTGGTAATCCAGAAACCGTACTGTTTTGCAACTCCGTAAGGCGAACGCGGATAGAACGGAGTTGTTTCCCTTTGCGGAACTTCCTGAACCAGACCGTATAACTCGGAAGTCGAAGCCTGATATATCTTCGTTTTTTGCTCCAGACCCAAACCCCTGACGGCTTCCAGAACACGCAAAGTCCCGATGGCGTCGCACTCGGCGGTATATTCGGGCACATCAAAAGAAACTTTGACATGACTTTGAGCTGCAAGATTGTATATTTCGTCGGGCTGTATCTGCTGAATTATGCGAAACAGCGAACTCGAATCCGTCATGTCGCCGTAATGAAGTTCGACGGAACGTTTTTGTTTCGTGTCCCTTATCCATTCGTCGAAATAAAGATGTTCGATACGCGCGGTGTTGAAAGACGAGGAACGACGCATAATGCCATGAACCTCATATCCCCTGTCTATCAGCAGTTCTGCCAAAAAGGAGCCATCCTGCCCCGTAATACCTGTAATCAATGCTGTTTTTTTAGTCATATCAAATTTAATTAATCAGTTGCAATACAAAACAGCCGGAACAACCCGCCAATTGTTTGCTACATCATTGAGATGAAATATTTAGCCCGAACGTTGCATGGAATACAAAATTTACAACGATTATTCGTTTCCGGACGGGTTCATGACAAAAAGATTGCCGATGAACAAGCTCTGATTTTGTCCTTCGTCTTATGGCAGGACACCGGCTTTATCGGACACAATCCCGAAAATGTACCGTCAAAATGCCGACAGGGAAACCCAAAAGGAAAGACCTGTCCGAAGAGCGGAAAAGGGAAAACAGAAAAATCTCCTCTTTCCGAATTGCATTCGAACACGCCACTGGCGGTGTCAAACGCTGCCGTATTCTCAGGGAGCGTTTCAGATGTCATAAATACGGTTTCGATGATACGGTTATGCCGGTCGCCTGCGGTTTGCACAACTTCCGTATCTCTTTTAAAGAAAGCCTTATAAACTCTTATTGCACATAATGTCTATTTTACTCAAATTCTCTACTATCATCTTATTCAGCCGTTCTTTAATTTTTCATTCAACATTCTTTTTTCGCGTTCTATTTCGGCAATCAGTTCGGCTTCCGTTGGCAGATAGGGCATGTATTTAGAGGCGAAAAGTCGTTGATTCTCTTTCAGGACGCTGTATTTCACTATGGTTTCTTCCTTTTCGGCGCATAGAATAATGCCGATGGTGGGATTGTCGTCTTCGCCACGCTTGAGGTCGTCGAACATGCGAACGTACATATCCATTTGCCCGATGTCCTGAAGGGTCAGTTTGGTGATTTTCAGGTCAAATAAGACAAAACATTTCAGGATATAGTTGTAAAATACAAGGTCGATATAGAAATGCGTGGTTTCCGTACTGATGCGGAATTGCCGTCCAACAAAAGAAAAACCTTTGCCAAGTTCCAGCAAAAACTGTTGCAGATTGTTGATTAACGCCGTTTCTATCTCTTTTTCGCCGGCATTGAGCGGTTC
>JAISSE010000312.1 GCA_031273285.1 Prevotellaceae bacterium | reverse complement strand
CGGGTGATTCCTGTGCTGAAACCGTCTCCATACAAGCAATAATAATGCTTGCAATCAATAATTTAAATTTGTTTTGTGTCATATCAATCTATTGTTTTATAATCATTATTTCACTGTTTTGCAAACAGAATAAACGTTCTGTTTGCGGGCAAAAAAATGGATACGAACATTCCCGACAAACACGGTCGGACTTGTCGGGGTTGCTTTTGCAAATCATCTCAATTTCCTTATATTCAATTTTTTCGTTCATATTTACATACATTTTCATGTTTATTTCCGACTGCAAAGATACAAGTTTTTTTTGAAAACAAAACAAATGTTCTGTTTTTCTTCAAAAAAATTTGCCGGATTAAAACAGATTATTTTTTCAGCATGTCATACAATCCTTCCCATAATTTTCGAGTGCCGAATCTGTATTTATCCATATTCCTGTCAATCAGGAAATTCATATACGAGCCGTCGGGCATATATATAAACATGCGGGCTATCAATTCGGTAGGAACCGTCGATTTGATTTCTCCCTTTGATTTGGCTATATCAATGATTTCGACCCATGAAGCAAACTCCAATTTATGAAGGTCAATGATTTTCTTTTGTGTTTCGGGGAATAACTTGAACGCTTCGAACATAAGCGTCAGATAGTTCATTCCACCGTCGTGCATTAAATGTTCGCCTATCTGTTCACGCATTTTAGCCATATCACTCAGCGTATCCTGAATAAAATCCCAAAGCGAATCTTTCGGATAATACGCATATATACCTCCTGCCATGCTAAAAAGATAGCGGTCGATTACCTCCTTGAAAAGCTGCTCCTTACTCTCGAAGTGATGATAGAAAGCGCCGGCGGACAATCCCGTTTCCCGGATAATGTCCTTTAATGTAACCGCCTTATAACTTTTGTCCATAAAGAGCAGGAACGCAGTTTCTATAATATGCTGTTTCGTATCTTTCTTATATGTATTCATATCAAAAAACAGAATAAATGTTCGGCAAAGATAGAAAGTTTTTTTTTATTGTGCAAATTCCGATGCAAAAGGCTAAATCTTATTTTGACGATTTTTAAATCTCCGAGAAGGAATTTTGTGTTTCCGAGAAGGAAAAAGCTATCGGAGTGCAGTACCGGACGTTTGCGGAGGCTGCTTTAAAAGTCTGTATAAACGCAAAGAACGCAAAGAAACCGCGAAGGTCGCAAAGGTTATATCGTTGATATTATTTCCTTTGTGAACTTCGCGAAAATTCTTTGCGAACTTTGGCTACGCCAAACTTACGTTTGTGTTTGAAAAATATCCCGTTCGAGGCAGCCCCGTCCCGGAGATAAAATACCGGTAACCGCGGATTTACCACGATTCTTTAACCGGCTTAAACTGCCGTAACCGTTACCTTTCGCCCCTTGTAGAAAACGTTTTTCAGATTGCTCAGTAAAACTGGAGCCTGATCCGACCTTATTTCGAAGTAAGTATCTTTTTTGGTAAGGTCTATCTTGCCGATTTTTATTTTGTTACCCGACTCCGTTCCGTTTATGAGTTCAATGAGCACATTCGGAAACAAACCGTCTTTTTTACCGGCATTTATATGCAGACGGGTAAAGCCTCTTTCCGCCTTTCTGTTTGTTTTTCGGGCATCATCATCGAAATTCGTCGATTTCAGGCTGTTTCTCCTGCCTTCCCGTTTGTTTTTTCTGCCGTTTTCAGCACTTTCGGCTTGAGCGGTTTCCAAATCTCCGGCATCTTTGTAATAGCTTAAAAACCTGTTAAATTCGAGAGAAACGAATCGTCTGATAATTTCTTCCTTGTCCAGCCATTCGAGTTTTTTGAAGATAACGGGCAGATAATTATCAATTTCCTCGTTGTCAACTTCCACATGTTCCATCCTGTCGATAAGGGAGAATAATTGTTTCTCACAGATATCCTTACCTTTCGGAACACTCATGTGGTCAAACTTCTTGTCTATGTTTTTTTCGATTTGCCTGAGTTTCGACTTGTCTTTCAAGCCGGCTATCACAACCGATACACCAGTTTTACCCGCGCGTCCCGTACGTCCGCTGCGATGGTTGTAGGTTTCGATGTCGTCGGGAATATTGAAGTTGATAATGTGAGTAAGATTGCTCACGTCCAGTCCTCTGGCGGCTACGTCGGTAGCTACAAGCAGTTTGATGTTGCCGATGCGGAATTTCTGCATCACGTAGTCGCGCTGTGCCTGCGACAAATCGCCGTGCAGAGCTTCGGCATTATAGCCGTCCTTTATCAGTTTCTCCGCAATTTCGCCCGTTTCGCGTTTCGTTCGGCAGAAAACAATTCCGTAGATATTGGGATTGTAATCGACAACTCTTTTCAGAGCGTTGTATTTGTCTCTGCTGCTGACCGTATAACACAGATGCCTGACGTTGGAAGCGCTCGAATTGCGGGCGCCGACAACTATTTCCACCGGAGCGTTCATATAGTTCTCCGCGATGGCGGCAACTCTGTCGGGCATTGTAGCCGAGAACAGGAGCGTTCTGTGTTCCTTCGGTATAACTTTAAGAATGTCGTTCAGATTGTCGATGAAACCCATGTTCAGCATTTCGTCGGCTTCGTCGAGCACAACGTTTTTCACGAACCTTAAATCAACGGCTTTTCTGTTGATTAGGTCAAGCATGCGACCGGGAGTTGCAACAATGAACTGCACTTTCTTTTTTAGCTCACGAATCTGATTGTCAATACTTGTCCCTCCATACACGGGTAAAATGTGCAGGTCGGGAAGATATTTGGAAAAATTGTTCAGGTCGTCGGTTATCTGCAGGCATAATTCCCTTGTCGGGCAAAGCACCAGAACCTGAACTTTCGAATCCGCAGCATCGATTCGATTAATCAGCGGCAATCCGAATGCCGCCGTTTTTCCCGTACCTGTCTGTGCCAGTGCGATAATATCCTTGTCGGATTCGAGCATGACAGGGATAACTCTTTCTTGTACAGGCATGGGAGTTTCAAATCCTAAATCTTTTACAGCATTGAGGATTTCGGGTTTTAACCCTTGAATTTCAAAATTTATCATATAAAAACTATAAAA
>JAISSE010000077.1 GCA_031273285.1 Prevotellaceae bacterium | reverse complement strand
CCTTAAATTCAATATAGACATTCACAACATTGACCCCGAAATGAAAGCCCAGTTTACAAATCTTGTCAATACGGACGAAAAGATGACACGACAGTTTCTTTCTCTGCTGGTACTCAAATCGTTTTTGCCCGAACAAAATTTTTCCGGGCAGGACTTAGGCTCGACTACCCTGATGTCCAACGCTTCGGAACTGCTTTCCGCACAGATTGGGGGGCTGATATCTTTGTTCAATCTGCCCATACCTCTGGACGTCAATGTTGATTACAGCGCCAACATGCAGAACAGCACGGGCGCGGGTTTCGGCATCGACGTGAGCACTCAGCTTTTCGACAGGGTGATTCTCAACGGAAGTGCAAGCAACATAACAAATTCCAACAGAAGTTTCATCGGGGATATCGAAATGGAAGTTTTGCTGGGAAAGCAGGAAAACACCAGATTCAAGGTGTTTTCCAAATCGAGAGATTATTTTTCCGACGATATGGAAAGCAACAGAAACGGCATAGGACTTTCGTACCGTTCTCAATTCGACAGGTTTATCGACATTTTCCGTCGTAAAAAAAAGAAAGATAAATAAACACGATAAAATTGAACAGGCGGATATCCAAATATAATTCATTGTTTTTCGTCGCACTTGGCTGTGTTCTGGCGATACTGTTCATCACGGACTTGACGGTCGGCTCCGTCGAGCTGTCATTGAAAGATGTCTGGACTTCGTTTTTTGGAGACGGGGCGCACAAGTCGAAGATTTTGTATCAGTTCAGGCTTCCGAAAGCCTGTGTTGCCGTTTTTACGGGAGTGTCGCTGTCTGTTGCGGGCTTGCAGATGCAGACGATTTTCAGGAATCCGTTAGCCGACCCTTATGTGCTTGGCGTCAGCTCCGGCGCCGGTCTGGGCGTTGCGCTGTTCATCATGGGCGCATCTTCTTTTGCGCTTGTGGAATCGTTGCGCGACTTGGGGACTTATGCGGCTGCCCTGGGCGGCTCGGCAATGGTGCTGCTACTCATTCTGTTTGTATCGACGCGGGTGAAGGACGTGATGTCGGTGCTGATACTCGGAGTGATGTTCGGCAGCGGAATATCCGCAATAATAAGCATCCTGCAGTATTTCGGCGCCAGTGCCGGCGTAAAGACGTATATGATATGGACTATGGGCAGCCTGGGGTCGGTTGCATCCGACAAACTTCCGCTGATGGGATGCGCTTTGCTTGTCGGTATAATAATATCGGTATTTTCCATCAAACCGCTGAACGCGCTTCTGCTTGGCGAAAATTATGCCCGAAGCATGGGGGTCGGGATACGGCGTTCGCGAAATATGGTTTTTCTGGGTACAAGCATATTGACAGGCACAGCCACAGCTTTTTGCGGACCGATAGGGTTTATCGGTATTGCCGTTCCGCATCTTACAAGGATACTGTTCCGACAGGCAGACCACCGTATTCTCATGCCCGGAACAATGTTAATCGGCGCATGTATAATGCTTTTGTGCGATATTCTTTCTCAAAGCATTATCAGGGATTTGACTTTGCCGATAAATTCCGTTACCGCACTGCTGGGCATACCTGTGATTATCTTTGTCATCGCGGGACATAAACAGTGAACAGTGAACAGTGAATAACGCGGATGACGCAGATTTAATGGATTTTCGCAGATTTTAATCGATTCTTTCATTTATCTGCGAAAATCCCTATAATCTGTGTCATCCGCGTGCCATCGTAATTGTTAATTTTTAATTGCAATCACCACTGTTTTTTATTTGCGAGTTCTATTGCTTTGTTCAGTGCGCCCAGTTTGCTGTTCACCTCCGCAAGTTCATTTTCGGGTTTCGACTTTGAGACGATGCCCGCTCCCGCCTGATAGTACAGCGTATTGTCGTAGCTCACGAAGGTTCTGATTGTTATTGCCTGATTCAGGTTTCCATCGAATCCGATATGTCCTATGCAGCCGCCGTAAATTCCTCTCGGCGACTGTTCTATACGGTTGATCAGCTGCATTGCCCGCACTTTCGGCGCTCCCGTGAGCGTGCCGGCGGGGAAAGTATCCGTAAAAAGACCGATACGGTTCACATCGGGCGATATTTCGCCGCAGACACGCGACACCATGTGGATTACGTGCGAATAGAACTGTATTTCCCTGTATGATTTCACATACACGTTTTTCGAATTGCGGCTAAGGTCGTTACGCGCCAGATCGACCAGCATCACATGTTCGGCATTCTCTTTCGGGTCTTCGAGAAGTATCCGGGCAAGTTCGGTATCCTTTTCGTCGTTGCCCGTGCGCGGCACGGTGCCGGCGATGGGGTCTATGGTGGCGATATTTCCGGCAATTTTGACATGCGTTTCCGGCGACGACCCGAATATTCGGTAAGCGCCGAAGTCGAAATAGAAAAGGTAGGGCGAAGGATTGATCGAACGCAAAGCCCTGTAAACCTTGAAATCATCACCCGAAAAACGCTGTTCGAAGCGGCGCGAAAGCACAATCTGAAATACATCGCCGCGCATACAGTGCTGTATTCCGCGGACAACCATATCCTTGTAATCCCCGTCGGAGATCGGCGAAACAGCCTCTCCCAGCGAACAGAAGTCGTAAATCGGGAAATTTCGGCTGTCGATAACGGAAATCAACTCGTCCATGCGGCTTTGCTGCCCTGCCGCCAGATTTTCTGTTATGCTCATTTCGTTACGCAGGTGATTGATGGCAATCACAAACCGGTAGAGGATGTATTTTATTTCCGGCAGGGAATCGCGGACGGAATCAATATCTATGTTTTCCAGATATTTGACCGTATCATAGGCAGTATATCCGAAAAAGCCGTTTTCACCGTTGCTGTCGCCAGTTATTTCGAAACTTTTCACAAAACCGTTCAAATGATTTTGCAGACTGTTCTTGGCAAGCGAGGTTTCAACAATCTGTCCGGCAGGATACTGCATGACGACTTTACCGCTGTTTACCGAAAAAGCCGCAATGGGTTCGATTCCGATAAACGAAAAACTGTTTTCCGCCGAATGATAATCGGAGCTTTCGAGCAGAGCCGACTGCGGCGACATGTCCCGCACTTTCAGGTAAATGCT
>JAISSE010000031.1 GCA_031273285.1 Prevotellaceae bacterium | reverse complement strand
CGTGTTTATCTTTTTTATCCATCATATAATAATGGATGTCCCGCTCCTGCGTCTGCGAAAAAAGCGGCGAGAAGTTTACCATGGCAATTAATAATGCCGTTGTGAGTGTTCTTTTCATTCTTTTAATCATTTATATAATTATTTAATTTAATTTTCCGCAAAGATAGATATTTTTATGAATTACAAATTATCCTTCGCTCGTGCGGATTTGTAATCCGCGCCCCTCGCCTTCGCTCGCGCGGATTTGCAATCCGTGCGTGGTACAGCGGGAAACGGATATGATGGCACGGGTTACAAACCCGCGCAAGCGAGGTTACCCCACGATTCCAATTAGTGTCAATGACACTAATTAGAGTTAGCTACCAACTGCGATTAGTGTCAATGACACTAATTAGAGTTAGCTACTGATTCCGATTAGTGTCAATGACACTAATTAGAGTTAGCTACCAACTGCGATTAGTGTCAATGACACTAATTAGAGTTAGCTACCAACTGCGATTAGTGTCAATGACACTAATTAGAGTTAGCTACTAACTGCGATTAGTGTCATTGACACTAATTAGAGTTAGCTACTAACTGCGATTAGAATCAATGATTCTATTTAGAATCACTCCGTTCGGCGTAGCGTCTCGCTACGCCGGAGCTAAAAGCAGGCTTCCAGCTTGCAAACCCGCTTGTAACAAGGCGGGTCTGCGCTTTTAGCGGGTACTAAGGTCTTTAAGGTCTTTAAAGACCTTAAAGACCTTAAAGTCCTTAACTGCCACGTTCGGCGTAGCGTCTCGCTACGGCGGATTAATGGGATTCCAAACCCTAACAGGGATTTTAAACCCTGTTAGGGGCGCAAAGCGTCGTCCCTGCTTGCGCAGCCCCCCCACTCCCCCCCCAAGGGGGGGTTATGTCGCGCGCTCCATCGTTTTCTAACAAGGGGGCGCGAGCTGTGACGGCGACAAAGCCCCCCTTTGGGGGGGGAGTGGGGGGGCTGCTCCGTGCGGCAGCCCCCTGACAGGGTTTAAAATCCCTGTTAGGGGGCGCCTCCGGAAAATTTCTACGTCCCCCGATTCCGATTGCGCGGTGCGGGCTTTTTAAGGTCTTTAAGGTCTTTAAGGTCTTTAAGGACTTTAAAGTCTTTAAAGTCCTTACCTCCTTAAAGTCCTTAAAGTCCTTAAAGTCCTTAAAGACCTTAAAGACCTTAAAGTCCTTCCCCTCTTAACCCCCTTTATTTTCAGCGGATTTTTCGGCTTGTACATCAAAATACCATACTTGTGGTATTGCAGCGTTTAACGGGACGCCGTACCTTTGCACCGAATTAAATTAATATTTTAAATAAAAATTAAAGTAAAATTATGGACAATTTACTTAATAAAAACGCCGATGTAAGGCGAGTGTTTCTGAAGGGTTTCGTTGAAGGAGAAAGGTTCTCCCCTTCAGGTTTGTTTACAGTTGTTTTTGGTTCGCGTTTGTTCCCGCAAGCGACGAAAGCCAATACACATACCCGAATGTGTTGTTGTTGTTGTTGATGCTTTAATCTCCAAAACGGAGATGTCTTTTGCGCCGGTTGCGTACCGGTGCGTGTTTAAATCATAAAAAAGTCTTTTATAACTCTGCCGTGAAGTTGCGGCATGACGTAACACAGTAAAAACAAAACGGTGTGATTACTGATGCTGCACGTCGGTGGAGGAAGTACGCATAAATTATGCGGACACAAGTTTAGTCATACGTATTTAATGGTTGTAATGACCAAAGTTTTTTAGAAAAGACAGAATGTCGAAAGTTAGAAGTCAGAAAGTAGTGATACGATAAGCAGTATCGGATAAAGGCAGAATAAATACGGATACATTTGCAGAAACAGGCGGTTTTCCGTTAAAGTCCGTTCTGACTTGTCGAATCGGGCGGTTAAAGTAAGGTGTATTCCTGACTTGGGGTAGGGTAGGGCGGTCTGGTTTCTGACTTCGATTCTGTCGGAATATTTAAATTAAAAAAGAATTAAAAATTGTAAAATGAAAAGTATCTTAACATATTTTATTGCCCGTGGTTGGGCGAAAACTAAAAGAACAAAAACATACGTTCTTCTACTTGTCGGCTTGTTGCAGATTGTGTCAACAGCCGCATACGGACAAACCGTAATCAAAGGTAAGGTGGTGGACGAAAAAACACAGGAACCTCTGTCGGGCGTTACCGTCTTGCAAAAATCTACAAAAAACGGGGTGACAACCGACGCCAACGGCGCATTCGAGATTAAAACCCGAGACGCCCTGCCTGTTGCCCTGTCGATAATCCTTGCCGGATATAACGCGCAGGAAGTGGACGTGTATGACGCCGAAGAACCCGTGACGGTAAGCCTGAGCGAAGAGAATAATTATTTCGACGAGGTGGTTGTTACAGGCTACACGACTCAACAGCGAAAAGCTATCAGCGGAGCCATAACGTCGGTGAATTTCACGGAAGTGAATACGCATCAGGCAGACCAGGATGTCGCCAAACTCCTGCAGGGAAAAGCCTCCGGAGTGCAGATAACCTCTACCTCCGGCACGCCGGGAGGTGGTGTGACGTTTATTGTGCGTGGAAATAATTCCATTGGAGGAAGCGTTGCGCCTCTGTATGTTGTGGACGGCGTGTTTATGAACGCCTCCAATGCCGTGGGGTCTTCGGGAGGCAATCTCATGTCGAACGCTCTGGCTGACATTAACCCCGCCGATATCGAAAACATCTCCATACTTAAAGACGCCAATGCCACCTCTATCTACGGCGCACAGGGCGCTAACGGGGTGGTGCTGATTACTACCAAACGCGGAAAACTGAATACACCCTCGCGCATCAATTTCACCGTATCGCACGGATGGTCGGAGGCGGTGAACAGATTTAAGGTAACAACAGGTCCCGAAACAGGACAGCTGCTGAACGAATCGTGGACCAACACAGCTAACGATTACGGCGAAGAACTGCCGGATTATCTGAACCGGGTGAAACCGGCGCACTATAATCTGGTTTATCCCGATTTCCCCGACCGTATCAACAGCCCCCAGTATGCATCCCTGCCCACTTACGACCGCATCGACGGACTGTTTCAGATTGCCAATTCGTCGGATTATCAGGTATCCGTGCAGGGTGGAAACGCCGCCTCCAATCATTATATCGGAGTGGGATATTCCAGTCAGGAATCGGTGGTGAAGCCCAACACTTTTGAACGATTTTCGGGACGTATCAATTACGATAACAATGTGACCCGAAATCTGAAATTAGGCACAAGTTTCAATATCAACCGGACGCAGCGTTCCAATGTGCGCGGCAACGACAATGACCCCGGAGGGATTATCAATTCGGCAATCTTCCCGCGCTCTTTTCTGCCGATATACAACGACGATGGAACGTATGCCGCTCATGCCACGTTTAACAATCACCTGCGGCTGATCGAACATCTGGATAATGACTATGTGACATGGCGCAATATCGTGAATCTCTACGGAGAATACACCTTCCTGCCGGAACTGAAATTCCGCAGCAGCTGGAGCTTCGACTATGTGCACAATACAACACGGAGCTTTTCGGATTTTGCGCTTAGCACCAACGGTTCCGCCAGCTCAAGCAGCGGGTTGGACCTTGTATATAGCGCCGAACAGTTGCTGACCTACATCAAATCCTTTGGCAGGAACGGGGCGCACAGTGTTAATGCTTTTTTGGGCAATACGATCAATATACGCACCTCCGAATCGGTGGGCGCTTCGGGAAGCAATTACCTGTTCGACCAGCTGAAGGAAGTATCCTCGGCGGCAACAACCTCTGGCAGTTCTTCACGTTCGGAGAGCCGTCTGGTATCCTTCTTCGGCAAGGCGGGCTACACTTACGACGACCGGTATTCCTTCGAGTTCAGTCTGCGAGCCGACGGGTCGTCGCGCTTCGGGAAGAACGTGCGCTGGGGGTATTTCCCCGCCGCCGGACTGACGTGGAGCGCAGGCAGGGAGAGTTTTGTCAAAAACCTGAAACTGTTCAACGACCTGAAACTGCGTGGCAGTTTCGGCTACGCCGGGAATCAGAACGGCATCGGCAACTACGACGCTATCGGAGTCTGGTCAAGCAGCAGTCAATCCTACCTCGATCAGGCAAGCATCGCTCCGGGAAGGCTTGCCAACCCGGACCTTACCTGGGAAACTACGCGGCAGGCGGACTTCGGAATTGAGTTCTCGACCCTGAAAAACCGGTTGAATGTCGATTTTGACCTCTATCACAAATACACCACAAACATGTTGCAGAGCGTTACCGTGCCTTCGCGAAGCGGCTACAGTTCGGCAACGCGCAACTACGGCGAAATGAGCAACCGGGGCGTGGAACTCACCATACAGTCGGTGAATATCCAGACTAAAAATTTCAAATGGGTAACGGATTTCAACATCTCGGCCAACCGCAACAAAATCGAGAAAATCCCGCAGGAACAAACCCTCGGAGCCACCAATCGCGGCACTTCTATCTTGAGAGAGGGATATCCCGTTAATTCCTTCTTTCTCTACAAGCAACTGTATGTTGATCCCCAAACGGGAAATGCGGTTTATGACGATGTAGATAAAAATGATTCCATCACTTATGCCGACAGGCAGATTGTGGGAAAGGCTCTGCCGAATTTCACGGGCGGCTTGACAAATATCCTGACCTACGGGAATTTTGAACTGAACATCTTTTTCTATTTCACGCAGGGTAATGATTTATTGAACATGCAGGACTTTTTCCTTCTGCACGGAGGCACGCAAAACGGTATAGGTTTTGTTCCGCGTCAGCTCGACCGCTGGCAAAAGCCGGGCGATGTGACCGATATTCCGCGACTGACGACCTACAATCTCAACCCGACGCAAAACAACGGACCGGCAAATAACTATACCGGTCAGGTGGCAAACCTCAGCAGCCGTTATCTTGACGACGGGTCGTTTCTCCGGCTCAAGAATATATCCCTGAGTTATACTCTCCCCAAATCCCTGGTATCGAAACTGCATCTGAACCGTGTAAAAGCCACCCTGTCGGCAACAAACCTCTGGACGCTTACCCGATACAAGGGCGTTGACCCCGAAGTAAGCGCACAGAGCAGCGACCAGAATACGGCTGGCTACGACTGGGCTACGGTGCCGCAACCAAGAACTTTTCAAGTAATTCTTAATGTAACATTATAAACAAATCTCGTAAATCAATCAAAAGATGAAAACAATTTATAGATACCTCATCATCCTTATCCTCGCTGTGAATGCAGCGCTGTTGCCAAGCTCGTGCGAGGAATTTTTAGACGTGCAGCCCACCAGTTCGCTTGTTGCGGACAACGCAATATATGATGCGAAAACGGCGCGCGCCTCCATCATCTCCGTCTATTCGTCGGCTAAAAGCTACAGCACGGGAAGCGCCGTAACACTTGGCGTGATACCGGGCGACAATGTCTTTTTCGGCGGCAGTCAGAGCCAGAACATCGAACTTGACGCCAACGCTTTTACCGTTACCAATTCGGCAATTGTGGGCGCCTATCGTGAAAATTACACCATTATCAACCGTGCCAACTGGGTGCTCTCCGAAGTCCCCAAAGTAACAGACGAAGCTCTGACCGACGAAGAAAGGAATCACCTCATCGGGGAGGCTTATTTCCTGCGCGCTTTTGCGTACTTCCACCTCGCCCGCAGCTGGGGCGGGGTGCAGATTCAGCTCCAGCCCACTACCGATTTGAGTTCCATAGGGAATATCAAACGCAGTTCGCAGGAGGAAACCTACGCTCGCGTTATCGAAGACCTCGACGAAGCGGAACGTCTTCTTCGTCCCGACGACAACACTACCCGCAACCGCGCGCAGAAGGCGATAGTTCAGGCTTTCCGCGCCAGAGTACACCTTTACGCCCGTCAGTGGGACGAGGCGGAGAGATACGCAACGCAGGTGATTGACAATCCGAAATACGAACTCGTGTCGCCCTACAGAGCCTTTTTCACAGCGCCTTTCCTCACAAAGGAAGCCGTCTTTGAATTTACCTCCACCGCCACCGACCGCAACACTTCATGGAGCGCCTGGTATCCCTCGGCGGTAACAAGAAGCGGCTCGTATGAACGTCGCCCCACGTCCGAACTCATCAACCTGCTGAACGATCCGGAAAAGGGCGGAACACGTAACGTTCTCATAGCGCAGTCGGGCAGCGACGTGTACGGCGTTCTGTACAACACAGTCAGCACCACAACCGTCGCCGCCGCAAGTACCGACCCCGCTTACGTTATCCGCCTCGCCGACCTGTATCTTATCCGTGCCGAAGCAAGGGCGCGAAAGACTCCGGCAAATCTCCCCGAAGCTGTGTCCGACCTCAACCGGATACGCAACCGTGCAGAGGTCGCTTCCTTTCCCGAAACCGGCGACGCCAACGCCGTGCTGCTCGCCATTGAGGAAGAACGACGACTCGAATTTGCCTTTGAAGCTCATCGCTGGTACGATCTGGTGCGTACCGAAAGGGCTAAAGACATACTTGGCGTGGACAGAAACTTTTGGCTTTTCCCGATTCCCCGTGCCGACGTCCTTTCCGACCCCGACCTCGATGGACATAATAATCCGGGGTATGATTAGCAGCCCACCCACCGCCGCTCGCGCGGATTTGTAATCCGTGCGTCGCCGGTGAACGGATGCGGTATCTTAAGCATCTTAAGAGCCTTAAGCATCTTAAGAATCTTAAGAATCTTAAGAATCTTAAGCATCTTAAGAATCTTAAGAGCCTTAAACATCTTAAAAAAGAATTAAAACAATTATAAATTAAAGTTAACATGAAAAGAAGTTTATTATTATTATTTGTGGTTCTGTTTGCAATTACGGGAGTTTTTGCTCAGGACGAGTATTATTTTGGCGGACGGGGGAAGTTGAATCCGGCTATCCCTACTCCGGAATCATTCTTTGGCTTTCAGATCGGGAAGTCATTGGTGAGATACGACAAGGTGGTGGAATATTTCCGTCTGCTTGCCGCGAAATCCGACCGGGCTTCGGTGGAAGTCTTCGGTTTGACGTATGAAGACCGTGAACAGGTAGCCCTGATTGTTACCTCTCCCGAAAATCAGAAGAATCTGGAGAACATCCGTCTTGAACATCTCAAGGTTGTTGACCCTGCGGTATCGTCGGTGGACATCAACAGTCAGAAAGTTATTGTGCATCTTGGCTACAACGTGCATGGAGGCGAGATTGCCGGCACCGACGCATCGGTGGTTGCAGCCTATTACCTTGTGGCGTCGGAAGACCCCGACATTGTGCGCCGATTGAACGAATCCGTTGTGTTTGTCGAACCGGCTCTTAATCCCGACGGCAGGGAAAGAGCCGCCAATTATATCAATGGATTCCATTCCGTGCCGCCGGTGTCCGACCCCGCCGACCGTGAACACGCCTCCGGAGCAACGCCTCACAGAGGCAATCATTTCTGGAACGACCTGAACCGCGACTGGCTGGCTCTGGCGCAGGTCGAAAGTCAAAACCGTGTTGCCTACTATCATAAATGGTACCCGAACATCTATCTCGATTTCCACGAAATGGGCAGCGCAAGCACCTACTATTTCGAACCCTCGCCGCCCAACAGCTGGAGTCCCGCCCTGCCCGTTTCGACCTACGAGGTGCTGCACAACATCATGGCGAAACATTTCTCCCAAGCCCTCAACAGCATCGGTTCGCTGTACTATACCAAGGAATCGTTCACAAACTATTCGCCCATCTACGGCGCCACTTATCCCGACTTTCAGGGCGGCATCGGCACCACGCTCGAAGTAGGCTCAACCGCAGGGATTGAGATTGAAACCGATGCCGGATTACGCACCTTTGCCCACAACATAAGAGATAATTTTGCGATCAGCATCGCCGCGCTGCTCACCGTAACCAACGAAAAGGCAGTATTCCTGAATCATCAAAAAGATTTCTTCAAGGGGGCGCTCTCTCTGGCAGACAAACAGGCGGACAAGTACATCGTTTTTGGAAGCAAAGAGGATAAAAGCATCAACAGCATTTTTATCGATCATCTCTTGCAACATAAAATAGAGGTGCATGAACTCACGGCGGAATTTTCGCAGGGAGGCAAAAAGTTTGAACCCGGCAGCGCCTGGGTTGTGCCTTACCGTCAAACGCAATACTATATTCTTGATGCGATTTTTGACGAAAGAACAAAGTTCGACCCCGCTTCGGTATTTTACGACATATCGGCTCCAAGTACGGCTTATGGCTTCGGCGTTCCCTTTGTCAAGGTCAAAGGCGCAGTGAAGGAAGGCGCACGCATAGCGCAGGCTCCCGAAGTGAAGGGTTCCGTCGCCGGACGCTCCGACTATGCATACGCCTTCGAATATTTCGACTATCTCGCTCCCAAAGCGCTGTATTATCTGCAATCGCACGGAGTGAAAGCCCGCGTGGCGCAGCGTCCCTTCACAAGCAAAACCACCGCGGGTGACAAGAGTTTCGTCCCCGGCACGATAGTCATCCCCGTACATTATCAAACCGTCGCTCCCGACGAACTCTACCGGCTGCTGACCGAAGCCTCCGCACTGGCAAATATCACCGTCAGCGCCATCACCGACGGATTCAGCATCGCAGGCATCGACCTCGGAAGCAATAATATCCGAGTACTGAAAACGCCTTCGGTAGCAACCGTCACCGGCGCCGGAGGCAACTGGACAAGCGTGGGCGAATTGTGGGCGCTTCTGGGTAACCGGCTGAATATTCCGCTTACCAAAATCGACGCTCAGGCGGTGGAACGTGCAGATCTGTCAAGATACACCGCAATAGTACTGACCGGCAGCGGCAGCCAGTTTTCGCCCGAATTTGTTACCCGTCTAACCGCGTGGATCGAACTCGGCGGCACACTGATTGCAACAGGCGCCGCCGCACAGTGGGTCAATACAAGGCTACTGGCTCCTCCCGACACTTCACGCAACCGCGGTAATCGCGCCTCCGCCCCGGCAGCAGCTCCCTCCGGCGGCAGAGGCGACAGAGGCTTCGGCGACAGGCTCACAGGCATCGTTCTTCGAGCCGAATTGAACCTCAATCATTCTCTCTCCTACGGCTTCACTTCAAAGGAGTTTTATGTTCTGAAGAACAGCGCATCGGGTCTGCCCCGAACTCCGGGCGCCGGCGTTGTGCTTGAAACCACAGGCGAATTAGTGAACGGATATGTTCTCGACGACGCTCTCTCTAAATTGAAAGGTCATGCCATAGTGACAGCCACCGGTCGTGGACGCGGCTCCATTGTCCTGTTCGGCGAATCGCCCACTTTCCGTGGATACTACCTCGCCCCCGGTCGCATCCTGACTAATGCAATATTCTTCGGTGGCGGCGGAGGAGGAGGAAGAAGGTAAATCCCCCAAGCTAACGTTTATACACAGGTAGAGACGGGGCCATGCCCCGTCTCTATTTTCGTTTATGCCGGTTTGCAAATCCGAGCATGGAAGGCGGGGGAGCTTTAAAAAAGGACTTTAAGGACTTAAGGACTTAAGGACTTAAGGACTTTAAGGACTTAAGGTCTTTAAGGTCTTTAAGGTCTTAACCTCCTTAAAGACCTTAAAGACCTTAAAGACCTTAAAGACCTTAAATAAATCAACAACCCCTAAGCCGGGCAAGCCGGAACCAAAGAGGATATGACTGCGTCGAACTGACGTTTCAAACTGTTGTTTCTTTACGAAGTACAAAAACCTCATTTCTACCTTATTTAAACAACAAAACAACCTCAGTAACTGCGGTAATTACTACCTCTTGTAAACCTCATTACCTGATTTTATCTCTTCCTTTTGTGGAATAATATAATCAGGTAATAAGGTTGGAGAGGGGGGTAATCCCGATGCTACTGAGGTTGTTTTGTTTGGAAAATAAGGTATAAATGAGGTTTAACAATTTGAAGCGTAAGTTCGACGCAGTCAAATACACTCTTTTTGGTTCCGGCTTGTTCGGCTTAGGGGTAGAGGGACACATAATGTCGGTTTCAATGCCGCTTTCGCAGCTGTTAACAGTGAACATGGAAGCATTTACACAGGTGTAGTGTCTCAATGCCGCTTTCGCAGCTGTTAGCAATCCGACTCTTAAACTTAGTCGTATTGAAATAAGTGATAGTGTCTCAATGCCGCTTTCGCAGCAGTTAGCAATCCGACAATAAAATTCGATTCCGAAACTCTTTTCGGCAGAGTGTCTCAATGCCGCTTTCGCAGCTGTTAGCAATCCGACTTCGTAGAATTATTTGGAATGTTACAATTGATGATAAGTCTCAATGCCGCTTGCGCAGCTGTTAGCAATGTGACAAATGAATTATAAGGTTATAAAATCTTCTCACGTACCGTCTCAATGCCGCTTTTGCAGCTGTTAGCAATCCAAATTTTTTTATATATGAATACAACGATTAAGACTGTCTCAATGCCGCTTTTGCAGCTGTTAGCGTGACATGTTACCGTGAAGCAGATCGCCGAAAACATCGACATCTCAATGCCGCTTGCGCAGCTATTAACAATCCGACGAAGTAACGGTAACGACTATCGCATTGCCGAACGCTATCTCAATGCCGCTTTTGCAGCTGTTAGCAATTTGACTTTAAACTCGCGAAATAATATCTATTCTTCGTTATATCTCAATGCCGCTTGCGCAGCTATTGCAATTTGACACCGTGTAGTTATGTCTATGATGGGAAAAAACACCAGAATCTCAATGCCGCTTTCGCAGCTATTAGCAATTCGACGCACTCGAAATCATGGGACTTCGTTCACGTACTATCATCATATCTCAATGCCGCTTGCGCAGCTATTAGCAATCCGACATCAGTGGATGGTATCACTAATTCATCGACAAATAGCATCTCAATGCCGCTTGCGCAGCTATTAGCAATCCGACTCGGTGTACAGCAGTAATATAATCGCCGTAACGGTAACATCTCAATGCCGCTTGCGCAGCTATTAGCAATCCAACTTCTTCTAATAATAGCTCTTCGTCGCTCTCATTAGAAATCTCAATGCCGCTTGCGCAGCTATTAGTAATCCGACAGAGAGGGGGAAAGGGAGAGAGAAGGAAGAGGACGAATCTCAATGCCGCTTACGCAGCTATTAGCAATCCAACAGAGAGGGGGAAAGGGAGAGAGAAGGAAGAGGACGAATCTCAATGCCGCTTACGCAGCTATTAGCAATCCGACGTTGATTTTGAAGAGCATTTTAACAAAAATAATCAATCTCAATGCCGCTTACGCAGCTATTAGCAATCCGACTAGAATATTTTAAGCAAATATATGAAATAATGTATGAATCTCAATGCCGCTTGCGCAGCTATTAGCAATCCGACTTTTAATAAATTAAAGGGAAATTATAAAAAGGAAATATCTCAATGCCGCTTGCGCAGCTATTAGCAATCCGACATCAGTAAATGGTATCACTAATTCATCGACAAATAGTATCTCAATGCCGCTTGTGCAGCTATTAGCAATCCGACTACACATTGCAAGCGCAACGGCAGGTGCTGGTGAATCTCAATGCCGCTTTCGCAGCTATTAGCAATCCAACTTTTTATCGACTTAAACAAAGGTGTTTTTTCCTCTACTATCTCAATGCCGCTTACGCAGCTATTAGCAATCCGACTACACTTTAGTAACTGATGAATTAAATGGAGGTGTATCTCAATGCCGCTTACGCAGCTATTAGCAATCCGACTGTTATGGCAAATGTAAATCCACAACAAAACCGAATGTCTCAATGCCGCTTGTGCAGCTATTAGTAATCCGACAGAGAGGGGGAAAGGGAGAGAGAAGGAAGAGGACGAATCTCAATGCCGCTTACGCAGCTATTACAAAGGAGAATCGGGTACCTACGGCGACATAGTTAGTATCTCAATGCCGCTTGCGCAGCTATTACAAAGGAGAATCGGGTACCTACGGCGACATAGTTAGTATCTCAATGCCGCTTGCGCAGCTATTAGCAATCCGACATCAGTAAATGGTGTCACTAATTCATCGACAAATAGCATCTCAATGCCGCTTGTGCAGCTATTAGCAATCCAACAGAGAGGGGGAAAGGGAGAGAGAAGGAAGAGGACGAATCTCAATGCCGCTTGTGCAGCTGTTAGCAATCCGACAGAAAAAAATAAAAAAATTAGAAGAGAAAGAGGATAAATCTCAATGCCGCTTGTGCAGCTATTAACAATTTGACTTTTTTAATAACATGAATACTTCAGAAAAATTCATTATCTCAATGCCGCTTGCGCAGCTATTAGCAATCCGACCAAATTTTGCAGGAGGAATTAAAAAAAAAAACATTCCATCTCAATGCCGCTTGCGCAGCTATTAATTAACTGAGAAGGGCCCTTGGAGTGAAATAATAACATCATCGTCTCAATGCCGCTTACGCAGCTATTAGCAATCCGACTCGGTGTACAGCAGCAAAATAACCGTAACGGTAACATCTCAATGCCGCTTGCGCAGCTATTAGAAATTTGACCGATGTGGAAAATAACCATTCCGTAACGGTGCCTGCGAATCTCAATGCCGCTTGCGCAGCTGTTAGAAATTTGACCAAATTTTACAGGAGGAATTAAAAAAAAAAACATTCCATCTCAATGCCGCTTTCGCAGCTATTAGCAATCCGACTGAGGAATGTGATATCACAGATACAGGGAGAAAGCATCTCAATGCCGCTTGCGCAGCTATTAGCAATCCGACTTAACGCACCGGAACTGATTACCGAACACGGGGGGATCTCAATGCCGCTTGCGCAGCTATTAGCAATCCGACATCAGTGAATGGTATCACTAATTCATCGACAAATAGCATCTCAATGCCGCTTGTGCAGCTATTAACAATTTGACCGATGTGAAAAACTGTAAGTGAGTACAGCGTCTGTACATCTCAATGCCGCTTGCGCAGCTATTAGCAATCCGACTCGGTGTACAGCAGCAAAATAACCGTAACGGTAACATCTCAATGCCGCTTGCGCAGCTATTAACAATTTGACCGATGTGGAAAATAACCATTCCGTAACGGTGCCTGCGAATCTCAATGCCGCTTGCGCAGCTGTTAGAAATTTGACTGATGCGAAAAACTGCAAGTGAGTACAGCGTATCTCAATGCCGCTTGTGCAGCTATTAATTAACTGAGAAGGGACCTTGGAGTGAAATAATAACATCATCGTCTCAATGCCGCTTACGCAGCTATTAGCAATCCGAATCATGTTGAGCCTATCCCCATACAGTAATTGGATGTGTCTCAATGCCACTTACGCAGCTGTTAGCGATATGACAACAAGAGCCTTATTCTTCTCGCTCCTCTATTTTGCTATCTCAATGCCGCTTTTGCAGCTGTTAGAAATCCTGCACATTTAAATTGATTATTATGCAAACAAATATATAATCTCAATGCCGCTTGCGCAGCTGTTAGAAATCCTGTGCTGAGAGTAACTCAGTAACGGTAACGGTAACGGTAACTTCGATCTCAATGCCGCTTGCGCAGCTGTTAGAAATCCTGCAAAGGAAAATAATTACAAATCGGCTTTATGCAGCAATATCTCAATGCCGCTTGCGCAGCTGTTAGCAATCCGACCAGTTAATCATGAAAGCTTCGTTTCAAACTGTAACATCTCAATGCCGCCTGTGCAGCGTCCAAGCCTCCGATTGTAATTCGTAATTTTTAATTCGTAATTTTTAATTTCTCTCAATGCCGCCGCGTCCAAGCCTCCGATAGCTCCTCATGTGACAGTGTCACATGAGGGATTATCGAAGATTGTTTTTATGGATGTTTCAAACAGGAAGCGTCCTGAAACCTGTTCAGGTATAAAAGAACCGATATGTCAAAGAGCATAGTTGAAGTTTTCGAAAAACAGAGTCGTTCTACAGCAGGGTTAATTTCACAAATCCCATGATATAACTCTCTGTGTCCAGCCGTCGTGTTTTCGGAAAATCATAGTTTTCATAATTATGATTTTTCGGGCGGGAAGCGGGAACAACCACGTCTTTGAAATTCCATAACTTTTCTGCCCATGCTCCGGTAATAAACCTCCAGCCGGAGGTATGTCCGATTCGCAGCACGCAGGATTTCCCGTCTTCGCAGGCATTAATCGTGTCGAAAATGTTTTGCATCTGTTCAATGTAACCCTCGCCTCCGATTTTGTTTTTCGCTATATTGTTCCATATTTCGATTTCATCTTCAACCAGTTTACGGGTATGGGAATTGATCATCCGGAACAGGTCGTCTGCGGAATTGACGGGTAATCGACCCACCTGATCAAATCTCTGTTTCACGAAATCGTAGTATTCCCTGGCGATTTTCAATTGAATCGAACATTGAACATCCTGACAGATTGCTTCCACGAGTTGAGGTTTGGATTTATCCATCAAGTCATTTTCGCTGTTTCGGACATTGAGATTTATTAGCCGCATGGCGATTTCGCTGTCCTTTTCAAAATAGGCGTCGCCGACATGGATAAATCGGAAGGCGTCGCTGTTGGGGTCGATTCCGAAAGCTTTTGTTTCGATTTTTTTTGCTGAAACAAGTGTTTTTCCGTTTTTAAATTCCTGAATGGCATTTTCCTTATCCTGAATGGTCTTTACCACGGAAGCCAGGATTGCCGTTCTGATTGCTCCCTTAATCGAGCTGCCCGGAATATAGGGCAAACCCATGCCGTTGTGGAGAGTTTCCTTTAGCGTATCATTCGGTTTGAGGTCAGCAAACAGCGGCATCCGGCGTTTGGAATAATCGATGGATTTGGCGTTGGGTGCGAATTTCTGTAAGAAATCTCTCAAAGGTTTTCTTTCAGTAATTGCCTGCAGCCAGTTGTCCAGATGCTGTTCTCCCAGCAGTTTCCAGATTTTCTCTTCGGAAATCACCGCCAGACAGGGTTCATTGCCGATTCTTACGCCCACAAAATCGGTGTTATTGTATAGCATGTTACCCGAACCGATATGCACCGGCGTCAGTGTTTCTATTTTTACGGCGCTCATGATACGTTGGTTTTAACGGGTAGATAAAACGGTTTGCCGCTGCGATACACCGGATGTATTCCTTCGTCGTTACGGTCGGGCGTCAGGTTTACGGTTTTGCCTTTCAGTTTGGCGGTGGTTGGAAACAGTGAGCCTGCGGTGAACATATACACGGAACGTTTGCGCAGATACCGCAGGTGTTCTTCGGAGCTTCCCGCCATATAGCCGCCTCGCAGCGTTAATCCGTATTGAGCGGCGGACAGGCGCAGTTTCGGCATTTCTGTTTCTTCGGGAATATAAAGCGACAGCAACAGGGTGTGATTGGCGCCCGTTACGTCCGGCAGCGTTATTGTATCCGTTTCTACTTCAAACTTTCCTCCGCCGGAGTTTTTGTCTGTGCCGAGTCCTGTTTCGCCCAACAGTTTAAAGAGATTGACTGTTTCGTCGAATTTTGCGCCCTGGGCATCCGTCAGGCAATACAGTCCTGATTTTGCGTGGTAGTATGTCCAGTGGAAGAAAAACGGTTCTGCGTCCTGATTGCCTGTTCGCGGGGCGGTGATTCGCCGGTTGATTTGCGATTTGAACGGTTGTTCGAAATCCTTGTCCGTTTTCAGCAGAAATTCTTCAACTTCCAGTTGAGAAGGTTCCACCGTCAGCGATTTACCTTTTACAAGTTCGTTCCACAGGGCGGCGTCGATATATTTCAGTTTTTTCAACTGTTTGCCGTATTCGTTTTCTTCTTTTCCGGCAACTTTGACGGGCATTTTTCCCTGCAATCTGGGCAAAAACAGCGTATTGCCCCAAAACGGGAAAGCCGAGCTGAGGGTAAAGGAATTGAGAAAAGCCTCCGTATCGTTTGTGTTTCCCCGCTGAGCCCTCAAAGCTGCCAAAGCTGCCGAAAGCGTATCGCTGTGCAAATCGGCAGCCGCGGAATCGTACTGATTCTGCTTTCCCGTACCGATATGCAAAGGAGTTAAATTCGTCAGTTTGACAATATTGTATTTTGGCATAATTTACGAATTAGTAGGTTCTGTCTTCACCATGTTCTTTATCCAGTTCAATTTCCACCTGTCCGTAGCCTCGTGAGCCGTGTCCGCCGAGATAGTCGTCGTGCAATAGAGCGATTGCCTGTTTCAGAGTGGCTTTCAGTTCATTTTCGTTTTCTCCTTCAAAGATGTTCAGCACCATATTCAGTTTAAACTTTGCGTTTGCCGGAACCCGTTCAAATGTTCGCGGATTGGCTTTAGCCGTTACCCGGTCTATAGCCACTTCCGTTTTGCTTTCGGTATAAGGTAAATCGGTATTGCTGAAATTTGCCGACTCGGTATCCAGTTCAGCGTCTCTCACAATGAGCCTTGAAGCCCGGCTGTTGTCGCTGTCGCCGGAAATGCCGAACAGTTTTCCCGCCTTTGAATTGGGATTATTTGTAGGTTTTCCGTTATTGGTTTCGCCGTTGGAGATTTCCACCAGTGCGCGCATTTTGCCTTTCAACGAACTTCCGGGAATGTAGGGGATATTGGTAAGCGGATTGCGCACTACAAACTTGTCGGGTCCACCGATATTCAGGGCTGCATTTGTGCCGCCGATATGCAAACCGGTTTTGAGGGTGATAGTACCGGTATAAACTATTTTCTTTGCTAATTTTATACTTGACATAATTATAAATTTAAATATTTTCAATAAATCTTGTTTGTTTAATCTTTGCCTCCGTTTGCTTTATGGTAAGCCAGGATAGCTTCCATGAAATTACAAAAGTTGATAAAGCTTTTTTGATCGTTCACATCTTGCGATGAACGGTCGAATATCAGTTTAAAAAGTTTTAATCCTTCATTTCTTTCATCTCTTCCCATAGCGTAGGCTACTTTGGGTTTGAGGAGAATAAATGCTGATTTTTCCTTTTCAAACTGACCCATTTGGATGCGTTTGATTTCTCCGTAGATACTTCGTATTTTGGAGTTGGTTAGACCGTTTTTCGCCATGAATTTTCCGGCATCTTCCACATATTCCACTAATTTACTGTCGGCTTCTGTTTTTATCCAGTCGGATTTATACAAAAGTTCTTTGAATTTCATTTCTGCAGCCGATTCTTGTGTTTGATAGCTTGCAGGACGCTGCTGATTTCTGTTGAAACCGCCGCTTTGCTGATTGTTACGATAATCTGGCATAATTTTAAAATTTTATTTATAGATATTAATATTTATTACTTTTTTTATATTCAAACTCTGCCCATCGGGCGGCAAAAGCCCACAATTCCAAAGGATGATAACCGGTCGAGATCGGTAAACCGTCAAGGGATGAAGTATTACCGCATACTTCGGTGATACAGTTTGTCATCATTTGTTTTGCCGTTTCGTTTTTGATACGGTCTTTCATGCGGGTCAAATCGTATGTGAGCCTCCAGTAAGTTTTGACTTGCCCCACTTTATGTTTTTTTGTTTCGGCATTAGCCCAGTGCGCCGATATGGTTGAAATAAACGTTCTGGGAACAATGTTTTTGTCTATTAAATCCACCATTTTTTCTTTTAGTTTTTCCACTGACTGAAACTCTTTTTCCCAGTTCAAGGGCATGTTCATAAAGGAGAAGGCATTTTTGCCGGTTCCTTTTACCGAATGATTTTTTGCGTGTTGTTCTTCGTTTTCGCTTTCTTCGGCGCCTTTTATCAGCGGAAATTTTGCCGGAATAACGGACATTCCTCCCGATATGCCGAACAGATTACTGTGACAGGTAAATTCCCGGAAATCTTCTCTGATTCTTTTTGCCAGTGTTATGGTTACATCCCAGCTGCCGACAATAAACACATCGTCGCCTCCGCTGTGGATGATGAATGATTGATTTTCCGTATCCGTCGTCTCCCGTATTTTGTTCAGATAGCCGGAAAAGAAGTAATCTAACAGCCGGCTTAACGTCGCAAAGCGGGATAATGTAGCGCGTTCGGGCGGTATTTCTTTTTGGAACACAGAGCTTAAATTATCTGCGTCCATGCGCAAAACGCCCAAATTTGAAATGTTGGGGTTTTGGGACAGGTCTTCAAAAGCTTGTCTGTTGAATTTATTACCGCCGTAGAATCGAAACTCGCAGGAGTTGTTGTTTCCTTTTACGGGTTGATGGAACGTGCAATTGTTGAATCGCACAATGGAACTGTTATCAACCGATTGGGTCAGTTGTTCGTTTTTCGGAAAATAGTAATAAAAGCCAAGGTCTGCCGGATTGATATAAAATTCGTTATCCAGGCATTTGAGTTTTTTGTCCGAAACGATCATCAGGTCTGTTTCCTGAAGTTTTTCTCCAAGAATAATCTGTTGATTTGTATCTTTTTTGATAATCAACTTTGTATTTTCGGACTTTTCGCTTTCCAAAAATTCTTCACCCGTGATTTCATCGCGCAAAGCGTCTCCTCCCTGGTGTATCGGAGCGAAGAAGCTGTTGTACCGGCTTTCGATTAAGGAAGCAAATTTTGAGGATTTCTTCCTTTCGCATTTCTCGAATAAAGTATGCCATATTTGACCCAAATTTTCCTGTTTGCTTTTGTGCATCAAAACATCTTTTGATATCGCAACTGCGTCAATGGCAACAAAGAGAGATGTTCCGAAGGAAGTAAAGAATTTTTGTTCGATTATGTCGCTGATTTCCCGTATTTTTTTCCGAACAAAATCGGTATTCGGAGCTGTTAAATAAACGCTTCCGCCCGAATTGCAAATAACATTTGCCTGAAACAGATTCAGTTCTTTCAATAAATATCGAGTCACCGCGTCCGAGAGGAGGTGCAGGAAAAACGAACGTCCTTTCAGATTTTTGCCTGCATGTTTCGATACAATCTGGTACAGATAGGATTTGATGCCGCTCAAATCCGCCCCAATCAATAAAAAGGGCTGGGGGGACTGTTCTCCGCTCTGTTGAAAATCGTATAGACAAACAGCCAGAGCCGCTCTTGTTTTGGCATGGTCATAAAGCGATACATCCGGAAAATTAACAGTGCTTGCCGGTATGCAAGCCGTATATTTGTACAACAGATTCAGAAGCGTTTCGCCAAAAGCGCTGCAGGTATTCGCCCGAATCAGCGTAAATTCATCAATAAATTCTTTCCACAGGCCGGAGTAGTCCGGATTGGATTGGAAATCCGCTTTTGGGAAATAATCCTTTGACACGGAGAGTTTCGTAACCGGTAAATGCCATTTGGTTTCAAACGTTTTTTGTTTTATGGTTTCAAACACGGACACCATTCGTCGTTTTTTAAATGCATCCCACGAGGCTTCGTCCCTGTAGTCCTTAAAAGCTTCTTCGGAGTCTGTATCCACGCCGGAAGACAAACTGTCGGCTTCTTTGACAATCTGTCCCAAAGACGATAGCTGTTCTTTTTGTAAATGATAACAAACAGCTAAATCGCGCAAATCGGTTACGCCCGTCAAGTCGGACGAATCCGTGCCGGTCAAATTTGCGAAAACATCCCGATTGTCGTCCATAAACTGTGCTGTCCATAAACAGTATTTGTGCGTATATGCTCCCTTGTGTTGCGGAAGAATACTCTCCGTTTTATTAGTTTGCGACAGGTATTTGCTTGTTGAAACATTTCCCGTATCCGCTCTTTGATAAAACTTTCCGATATCGTGCAGCAACGCTGCCAGATAGATATGTTCTTTTATCTTTTTCATCTTGTTACACTTTATATATATATGTTATTATTATTATTCATTCGTATTATGGTTCCAAACCCGTGGCTGGCGCCTTTTCCCAGCCCGATGTAGTTGGGGAGGGATACATTTGTTTTAAACATTAAATCAAACGAAGCGAAAACGGAATCTTTCATTGATTCTTTGGCTTCGATGTCGATAATCGAACAGCGAAATTCCCGTTCGAACCGGATGCCTACCTCTTTGACAAAGGCGAGAATATGTGTGTTCAGTATTTTTTCCAGAAAAGCGATCTTTGCCTGCAAATCGTCTGTTTGTTGAAATGTTGCGTAATTCATACTGTTGAAAGGTTGCCATTTGCGGATGGAATAGGTGAAGTTGCTGTTCCAAATTTGCACTAATGTTTGACTGGCTTTCACCGAGTCTAATTCCAGCAATATTTCTTTATCGTCCAAATAAAACGAGTTGCGGATATTGGAGAAAAATTCGCCTATGCTTTCCGTTCCTTCTTCCACACAAACGATTGACGCTTTTCCGTTCAGTCGTTTATATTGTATCAGGGGATAAGGATGGCGCAGTTTTTTGCCTGTAGGAGTGTATGAAAAGACATTATTACCGGTCAACATCTTCATAACGGTATCTCTGAATTGCTGAATTTCGTTGCTGTCGATTTCGTTCTTGAATCGCACGGTAAGGATTGATACTCTTTTAAAATTCTGCTTATCACGATTGTTGGCGCCGGAGGATATGTTTTTTCCATTGTCTTCTTCCGTTTCATATCGTCCCATTCCGTACACCACCTCATTTCCAACTCCCAGCGCTTCCATAAACCGCAGCAGCGGTAAATATTTCCGAAAATATCCCGAATAAACCGCCTCGCCTGTGTATCCCGACAGGGGCATTTCGTTTGTTTTTTCTTTTTTTTGCGTGTTTTGAAGTGTGATATATCGAATATTTGCCGATTTCAACAAGGGAGAACCTGCTTTTTCCAGATAATTTTCCAACAGTGCGGCGTCGAAAAGTTCGGGAGCGTATTCGTCGGGGTTGCCGTAGATTGCGTGTAATTTCTGCAATCGGAAAAACGTCGAACGCACCAGCTGGTAAAAGCTCGGAAAACGATTGTTCTTGTCCTGATAGCTCAACTGTGTGTTCTTCTTGTTTTTTAAACGGAAAAGGATAGCCGGCGTAAGGTATCGGACAGTGATTTCGGAAAATTCATCTATTTCGTCTTTCCGGATGAAATCGAACAAACGTACCGGATACAGCAGTGTTTCCGACAAATCGTCCTGCGCTGCCGCCATCACCTGCGATTCTCCCGCCGGCGACTGTTCGGCAATATCCAGTAGCCGGAAAGGGGTCAAGGGTTTGCCGAAGCCCCGTTCGCACATCTTCCGTATCGCCTGAAAAAAATACGATTTGTAGTTGTTGTAATTGCCGATCAGAATCAGCGAAAAGGAAACAATCTCATTTTTCTTTATGGAAGTTTCCGGCGTTTGCAGGTTGGAATGGGAGAAATCCGTCAGCACATAGCCTTTCGGAAATCCCTCCCTGAGTTCTTTGTACAAAGGATGCGTATCTTCCAGCGGGAAGGTATCTATCCTGTTGCGAAGCGTTTGCTTTGTTTCCGCCATCAAGACATGTTCCGCCGCATACAGCAGATTATTCCGGATAACGGCGCCTGTCCATGCGTCGAAAACGACGTCGTTCACGGCAATCATCCGCACAACGAAACGGTGGTAAAACAATTGACCGTATAACTGTAAAAGGTCTTTCAACATTCAAAAAAAATTAAATTTCGTTAATATATTGGGAACTTCTAAACACTGCTTTTTCTGCGTCCAATGTCAATTTTATAAATTTTTAAATCTTCATTTACAATCGGTAAATTCCGGTTTAAAAATCTTGTCTGCCTTGAAAAATCAAGATTTTAGAAGTTCCCTGTTGTTTGTTGCAACTATAGATTCAGCGCCAAACATCAATTTTTATTTCGCAAATATACATTCTTTTGTAATACAAGTCCGTTTTTTTTATTTTTTCAAGGTATCAACGGTTTGCTCTTCTTTCGCAGCAACCAGGAATCCAATAAATACCGAACTTCATTCACGACGCTAAATTCTCACAGTTTCAATGCCGCTTGCGCAGCAACGGAACAAGTTATACACCCAATACATCCCTGATAGTTTCCTGCATTTTGTTGAATATATCAATATCAACAGAACCAAGTTGTTTTATCAGTTTTTCCTTATGAACGAAACAGATTTGGAAACAATCAATTGCTGAAATTTCGGACAGTCCGTTGAAATCATCGGGGAAAATTTTTATCATCCATGGAAAATTTTCATAATAGTCTTTCCATTCGGTGACGGATACAATTAGTTTTAACGGTAAGGAAACATACTGATCATCGTTCACTATAACGACAGGTATTCTTCTTTGTTTTTCCGGTTCTTTTATCGGACCAACGTCGATCGACCAAATTTCACTTTGTTT
>JAISSE010000117.1 GCA_031273285.1 Prevotellaceae bacterium | reverse complement strand
TTCAGCAGTTGAATCAGTTCGATGTAATCACCTTTGGTAATCGTAAAATCAAGTATCATATATAAATCATTTCAATCGAATATTGTCTATCAGGCGGATTTTGCCGGCATGAACCGCCGTACATGCAAATATTTCCGCCGAATCGTTCCATTCGGAAACGGGCTGCAAGGTGTCGGCATCGACTATCTCCAGATATTCCACGTCAAGTTCGGGAGATGCATTTATCCGTCGTGTCGCTTCATCTCTGATTTCGTCGATTGATGCTTTAAGCGCCTGCTCTTTGGCGTATGACAGGGCTTGGAAGATTTTGGCGGCTTCGATTCGCTGATTTTCCGTCAGCAGCATGTTTCTCGAACTCATGGCAAGCCCGCTCCGTTCCCGGACAACGGGAGCGACAACTATTTCGGTGGTCAGTTTCAGTTGCCGCACCATAGCTTTTATTATGCCGACCTGCTGAAAATCCTTTTGTCCGAAAAACGATTTGTCGGGATTCACAATATCAAACAAACGGCTGACAACCTGGGCAACCCCGTTGAAATGCCCCGGTCGAAACTTTCCTTCCATGACTTTGTCCAACTCTCCGAAATTGAAAATCCTGTCGTCCTTTTCGGGATATATTTCTTCTTCGGAAGGAGCAAAAATCACATCGCAGCCGGCATTTTCCAATATTTCCTCATCCTTCTCCAGTGTCCTCGGATATCGCTGATAATCCGCCTTGTCATTGAATTGTGTGGGATTGACAAAAACGCTTGCAACCGTAACGTCGCACATCGACCTGCACAAGCTGATCAGCGACAGATGTCCCTGATGCAGAGCACCCATAGTCGGTACAAAACCAATTGTTTTATCTTTTCTCAGTTCGGAGAGTTCCGACTGTAAGTCTGCGACTTTTACATACTTTTTCATATCGCCCGATTCAATTTAAAATCGCACAAAGCTAATGATAATTTCTTTTTTCGTGCATAAAATCGCTATTCCGAAAAATAAAGTGCAGTCTCTGCGGATTCTTTACGCACGCTACAATTTGACCGGTATCCGGTATGCTGCAAGCCATGAAACCATGTCAATTATCAATTGTTAATTATTTATGTCCTCCTGCCTTTTTTCCGTTGTTTTCGGTTCTCGGATCCCCCGTTACGGACTGGAAAATAGTGCACACTGCAAGTCCCGCGGTTTCCGTTCTCAATCTGTTGCGACCCAGGGATACCGGCGTAAAACCTCTTGATATAGCCATTTCTATTTCCTGTTTCGAAAAATCGCCTTCAGGTCCTACCAGTGTCAGCATCGGGAATCCCGCGGCAATTGTTTCCGAAAAGAATATTGTTTTTTCTTCGCAGTAGGCAATACACTTTTTTTCCTTGAATTTCATCCTTATCAAATCCTTGAAATCGACCGGCTGGTTGATTTTGGGAAAATTCAGGTTCAACGATTGTTTCATTGCCGAAACCACAATTTTCTCGATTCTGTCCGTTTTCAGCGCCCGGCGTTCCGAGTGTTCGCAAAACAAAGGAGTAATTTCTTCTATGCCTATTTCCACGGCTTTTTCGACAAACCATTCGAACCGTTCGACGTTTTTTGTGGGGGCAATGGCGATATGGAGAAATTCCGGACGTCTGTAAACAGGCTTGGTATCAATGATATTAAGAATACATTCCTTGGGACTGTCATTGATAATCTTTGCCGTATGAATTTCTCCCGAACGGCTGAATATATAAACAATATCACCGTTCCGATGTCGCAGGACACCGATACAATGTTTCGACTCTTCGGATGTCAAAACACAAATCTCATTTTCAATTATTTCAGAATAGAACAGCTGCTGCATGAATCAGTAATTAAAATTATTTATTGTACTCCGTAATTGTCTGTTAATAGTCGTTTTAATACAATCTGCGCCGATATGACCCTGTTTGCCGCTTCGGGGATGACAATCGACTGCGAACCTTCGATAACTTCGTCCGTAACAATCATATTGCGTCTCACCGGCAGGCAGTGCATGAAACGGGCGTCGTTGGTCAGCGCCATTTTACGCGCATCAACGGTCCACGCTCTGTCCCTGCTTAATATTTGACCGTAATTGGGGTCGGTGTATGCCGCCCAGTTTTTTGCATAAACGAAATCGGCGCCTTCAAAAGCCCTGTCCTGATTGTATTCGATGCTTGCGTTTCCCGTAAACTGTCTGTCGAGTTCATATCCCGGAGGATGAGTTATGACAAACTCATAATCAGTCGCATTTATCCATTCGGCAAAAGAATTTGGCACTGCCTGCGGCAGCGAACGGGGATGCGGCGCCCATGTCATGACAATTTTGGGGCGCTCCGTTTTTTTATATTCTTCGATGGTTATCAGGTCGGCAAAACTTTGCAGAGGATGCCTTGTCGCCGCTTCCATACTGAAAACAGGCTTTCCCGAATATCGAATAAACTGATTCAGAATTTTTTCCTCATAATCATCCTGTTTGTTTTCGAACCGCGCAAACGCCCGTACCCCTATGATGTCGCAGTAACTTCCCATAACGGGAATAGCCTCAAGTATATGCTCCGGCTTGTCGCCATCCATGATCACTCCGCGTTCGGTCTCAAGTTTCCATGCTCCCTGATTCACGTCAAGCACAATAGCATTCATGCCGAGATTTAAGGCTGCTTTTTGTGTGCTTAATCTGGTGCGTAAGCTGGAATCGAAAAATATGGCAAGCAGGGTTTTATTTTTCCCAAGCGTATCGTATCGAAACACATCCTGTTTCAATTCGAGCGCTTCTTTCAATGCAATATTAATATTTCCGATGTCGCGTACCGATGTAAAATGTCTCATCTGTATATATTTAATTTGCTTTTAATTTTTCTCCGGCATCGTTTTTGATTGCTCTGCGCCAAAACTCCGGCAGCGGTGGCTGTTCGGGCGAAACGGATACCCCCGTGGGCGTCCGCAAAAACTCGCCGTTCGCTTCTCTTTTTATATTCCCGTCGATGTATTTCACAAGCAGATACCTGTCCAGTTCTTTCCACTGTCTGATTGTCGATGCGGCTGTGTTTACCGAAAAGTCGGTTACAAATTCTATTGCTCTGTCTTCATTTTCGGAATACAGTTTTTT
>JAISSE010000093.1 GCA_031273285.1 Prevotellaceae bacterium | reverse complement strand
TCAATCCCCGAATCTCCCGCTTTCTGGTAATGATGATGCAGAGGCGTCATTTTGAATATCCGTTTCCCCGTTCCGTAGCGTCTTCGGGTGTATTTGAAATACGAAACCTGAATAATGACGGACAGACTTTCGACAAAAAATATCCCGCACAGGACGGGGATGAGCAGTTCCTTGCGGATGATAATCGCAAACACCGCAATGATTCCGCCGAGCGCCAGACTGCCGGTGTCGCCCATAAATACCTGTGCCGGATAGGTGTTGTACCACAGAAAACCGATCAAAGCCCCGATAAACGCCGCGATAAACACAACCAGCTCGCCCGTCGACGGAATATACATTATGTTAAGATAGTCGGCATATATTATATTGCCCGACAGATAGGCGAATATCCCCAGAGTGGTACCTATCACGATGGATATTCCCGTCAGGAGACCGTCCATCCCGTCGGTGAGGTTTGCCCCGTTTGAAACGGCTGTTATGATGACGATTGTAGCCAGCACAAAGATTATCCATCCTCCGATTTGCTTGGTTTTGCCTTCGCCCGGCATCAGCATGTTATAGTTAAATTCGTTGTTTTTGAAGAACGGAATTGTCGTTATTGTCGATTTCGATTCTTTTGTCCAGATTTTCTGCTCGCCGATAGTTGTAAGCTGCGCTCCGGGCGTGTCAGGCTCAACTTTTTCGCGTACAACCACACTGTCGTTGAGAAACAGAACGGTGCCTATGATTATCCCGAGACCCGTCTGCCCCACAATCTTGAATTTGCCGCTAAGTCCCTTTTTATTTTTCCTGAACACTTTGATATAATCGTCAATCAGACCGATCAGCCCCAGCCACACCGTGGCGGTTATCATCAGCAGCAGATACATGTTGTCTAATTTGGCAAAAAGCAAAACCGGAATCAGTATCGACAGCAGGATTATAATCCCGCCCATCGTGGGCGTACCCTTCTTTGCCATCTGACCTTCAACGCCCAAATCTCTGATTTCTTCTCCGATTTGTTTGCGCTGCAACATTCGTATTATCCGTTTGCCGACAAACAGGGCTACAATCAGCGAAAAAATCATTGCCAGTCCCGCCCTGAACGAAATAAAGTTGAACATTCCCGCTCCGGGGATATCGAAAAGTTTTCGTAAATACGTGAAAATATAGTATATCATAAATAAATTATTAATATTTCAAATCAGTAAAATCCTTCAGCTCCCGCCACAGACGCGCAACGGGCAGCCCCATAATATTATAGTATGAACCTTCGATTCGTTCGATTCCGATGTATCCTATCCATTCCTGTATTCCGTATGCTCCGGCTTTGTCGAGAGGGAGATAATTTTCGACGTAATATTCAATGTCTTCGGATGTCAGTTCGGCGAAAAACACCTGCGAAGACACGCTGAATATTTTTTTCCGGCGGAGGCTTGCGATGCAGACGCCCGTTATCACTTCGTGCCGGTGTCCCGACAGTTTTTCCAGCATTCCGACGGCGTCCCGCCTGTTTGCGGGCTTTCCGAGCAGTTCGTTTCGACATTTCACCATTGTGTCCGCCGTAATCAGTATTTCGTTATCGTTCAATTTGCGGGGAAAGGCGTCCGATTTTTTCTCCGCCAGAAATGCGGCGACTTCATCGTCCGGCATGTCGGGAGGATAGGATTCGTCGAACCCGTAATTTTCCGCTGTTTCGAAAGGAATGTCCAGCCCCTTTATCAGTTCTCTTCTTCTTGCCGACTGCGACGCAAGTATGATTTTGTACCCTTTCAATCTGTTGATCATATCGCTTCCGTTACCGTTTTCAGATATTCAACTTCTTCTTTTTCAAGATAGGGCGATAAAGAATCGTATACCCGCCCGTGATATTCGTTCAGCCATTTTATTTCCTCTCCGGTCATCATGGCAATATTGACGGATTTGGTATCTATGGGGCAGAGTGTCAGTGTTTCGAACGAATGGAAATCGCCGAAACCGGTAGTGAGGTGAAATTTGCATGCGAGAAGGTTTTCCGTTCTTATTCCGTATTTGCCTTCGACATATATCGCCGGTTCGTCGGACGTAACCATTCCCGGCTGCAGGGCTACGGGATTATCCTCGCTGCGAATGCTTTGAGGTCCTTCGTGTACATTCAGAAAATGACCGACGCCGTGACCTGTTCCGTGCAGGAAATTTTTCCCTTTCTCCCACAGAAACTTGCGGGCAAGTATGTCTAATTGCGCTCCTCTTGTCCCCGCCGGAAATACAGCCATGCTCAGGTTTATCATTCCTTTCAGTACCAGAGTGTAATCTTCCTTTTCCTCATCCGTCGGGTTGCCGAAATGCAGAGTTCGGGTAAGGTCTGTCGTACCCGTAAGATACTGTGCTCCCGAATCGACCAGATAGAATGTCTCCCTGCCAATCACGGTGTCCGACGCTTTCGACGGCGAATAGTGGGGCAAAGCTCCGTTGGCTCCGTATGCCGATATTGTACCGAAACTAAGTCCCCTGTAATCTTTTCCGTATCTCCGTATTTCCTCAAGTTTTCCGGCGGCGTCGATTTCCGTTATTCTGATTTTCCCGACATTCTCGTCCAGCCATTTCAGAAAGCGCACCATTGCAACTCCGTCGGTAATCATGCAGCTGCGAAAACCCGACAGTTCGACATCGTTCTTAACGGCTTTCCTTAAAGCAATGCTTTCGGCGACGTTTTTTTCTTCGACAATCGTAACTCTGTCTTTCAGGAGCTTGTAGATATGATAATTTGTTTTGTTAAAATTGAACTTGACCGTTCTGTCCTTCGCAATGGAGGAGATGAACGTGTCGAAATCGCTGTAGGAATGTATAATTACCCCGTCGTCGCGGAGCTGTTTCAGGTCGCTTTCCGGCAGCTGCTTTCGGTTCATAAACAGATGCGTGTCCGGATAATCAATGACCAGATACGATATTACGACCGGATTGTATGCAACATCCGAGCCTCTCATGTTCAGCATCCATGCGATTTCGTCAAGTGCGGAAACGATGTATATTTCCCTGTTCGGGGTTGTCGATTTTGCGAAATCAGCCAGTTTTTCCCTTCTGCTTTTTCCCGTTATTTCGTCGGACAGCAGAAAGGCTTCCGCTTCGGGCAAGGCGGGTCTGTCGGGGTAAACCGTGTCGAAAATATCCCCTATATCGGTAAGAATCAAAGGCGCGAGCGAGCGTTTCAGCGTCTCGAACATATTTACGGAGAACAGTCCTGCTTCCACGCCGACTTTTTGACCGTCGCGGAGGCGCGTTTTCAGCCACGACTCGTCAAACAGTCTGCCCGAAGTCAGTTTTTGCATCTCGATACCGGTGTCTTCCAGCTGCTTCCCTGCCTGTATAAAATATCGCGAATCGACCCACAGGGCGGCATCGTCGGATGTTACCGTCAAGGTTCCCGCCGAACCGGTAAAACCCGATATCCACTTCCTGTATTGCCGGCATTTTGCGGGATATTCGCTGAAATGCGGGTCGTTACTTGGGATGATGATGGCATCGACATTCCTGTGTTTCAATTCACTGCGAAGACGTACCAGCCTTTCTCGAACATAATTCATTGCAACATTTTTTTTGCAAAGGTAAGAAATTTCGGAATATATCGTGAGAAAATGATGCAAGGGGGGATGCACGACAAAAATCCCGGCGTTGTTACCCCGCATTGCGGCTCGCCTGCGACTCCCCTGTCGCCGTAGAGACGTGGCGTGCCGCGTCTCCACGGCGGATCTGCGCATGATTGAAAATCCTGTGAATCCTGCGAATCCTGCAAATCCTGTGAAAAATCCTGTAGAGACGTGGCGCGCCACGTCTCCACGGCGACAGCGGCGGCGACAAACACACGCGAGACGCGACATGCGGTATAATCACATGCAACCTCGAACCGATATTATCGCGATTTTTTTCTGCCGTCGGCGGCAGGGCGACAATCTCGTATTTCCGTTGTTTCGCCTTTGTTTGCCGATAGCGGCTCCGCTTTTTTTCTCGCGATTTTTTTACGAATTGTCGATTTTTTTTTTGGATTTAAAAATAAGTTATTACCTTTGTTATCGTCTTATGATTTGAATAGTATGCTGACATTATTGTATATATATTTTTTTT
>JAISSE010000291.1 GCA_031273285.1 Prevotellaceae bacterium | reverse complement strand
AAATCCCGATCATCGGCAACATTAAACCATGCGGCAAGCAGTAATTTCGTGTATTTCATTATGGAATCGTTCAGATACGGGGGTGCGGCAACGGGTTTGTCCCATGTTATGGCTACGTTATAGATTGAATCCAAGTCCCTTTTGCCGTTGCTTTCAATCTTTATTTGCTCAAAATCAACGACAGAGTCAAATTTTTTTTTACTTTCCTTACAGGAAACAGCCATTGCCAAAACGCTCAGCAGAATACAAAATTTGTACATTTTCTTAAACATAATTTAATTTATAATTAATTTTTATCTTAATACCTGAAAGAACAACAGTTAAGCCGAAATGTTCATGCGATTTAATTGAAAATGGAGGTTTTTACAAGATTAACAGGATTTGCAGGATTAACAGGATTATAGAAGACACTCCCGAAAGCACGCGGATGACGCAGATTATAAGGATTTACACAGATAAATAATAATCTGCGTAAATCTGTGAAATCTGCGTCATCCACGTGCTTTACGTCTCAGAACCGGAACTCCGCTATTTTCAGCAATCCCTGATTATTTGCCTTTTCATTACCTGACAGCTGGACGCAGACAACCTGCCGTTTACGGGTTTTGTCGGCATAATCGGTAAATATTTCGATCATCACCGTCGACGGACCTTCGGCTTTGACCTGTGAATCGCCGAAATAATTGACGAAAACCTCATAAACGCCTTTTACGGCTTTTTTCAGCATGAACTGTTCGGGACCGTAACCGCTTGTCATATCCGCGCTTATGCGACCTCCGATTTTTGTCCGCCTGTTGCTGTAGTAGCAGGTTTCCTGTCCGGGGTCTTTTACATGGAGGTCAATATCGGTATTGTTCATGTTCCAGTTTATCACAACGCGAATATCCACAGGCATGTTGTACACCAGATGACTGTCGATGAAAGAATAATCCGCATTACTGCCGGATATCAAATTGTTCAGTTCGGTGATAACCACCTCTTCCATTCCCGCGTTACTGTTGATGATATTCCCCGAATACGACTGTGTTAAAACAGAGTAAAGAGAATTGACGGCTTCCTGATATTTGCCACCGTCGGCAAGAGCCAGAGCATAATCCCTGTAACTTTGAGGCTCCATAGGACGCCACTGTATCACCTTTTTACACACGTATTCTTCCGAATCGTACTCGCCGTATTCCTTGAGCCTGTATCCGAGCAGCCTGAAAAGCGAAGCGTTTTCCAGTTCCATATCCGCGATGGAAGTCAGTATGCGGATTGCCTTTTCCCTGTCCCCGTTTTTGAAAAACAGATCGGCAACGTTGAAAAAGAAGGTCGGCGTATTGATGTATTCCGAACGGATTTCGAGATATTTCCGGTAATCGTCGCTCGAAATTCCCGTGAACAGTCCGGCGTAATCGTTATCCTGCCTGACGGGAACAATCTTTATGACCGGTTCGTTCGCATGTCTTTGAGTTGGGGCGATGCGTTTTTGCTCGGACGCAACATTGGCGGCGTCGCGTCGCGTTCCGAATGCCACCACCGTAACTTCATCCATCGATTCTTCCGAGAAGTCGACCGTTGCTTCTTTGTTTTGAGACATTTGCACATCACCGACTGTAATCTCCTCCGCCTCCTCCTCAACAACGGCGATTTCAAGTTTCTTGTCCGGTTCGGGATACTTGGGTTTCACCGGTTTGAAATCGGTATTCCACCACTCTTTCAGGTCGTCGGCAATAATTATTGCATTGTTCAGCAGATTTTGCTGTGTCCGGAGCCGTGTGCTTTCAATATTTTTCCGGCGGAGCATATATTCTTCGCGCATGTCTTCGGGAGGAGTAATGTCGTAGGTGAGATAGTCCTGCAAAGTTTCGAGAACAATCAGGGACGTGTTGCGCGTAACGATTCCGAACTGCTGTCCGAGTTGAGTAAGTTCATCCCTGTTTTTATCGTACTGCATGTCAAGCTCGTTTATCTTCTTTTGCGCCCATATGCGATGCACGAAACCCTGTCTGTCCGCACTGTTCGATTGAAGTTTCACCGCGGTTTTCGTCTGTACCTTGCCGCCGTAGCCGAACAGCAGCGTGATATTCGCCGAGGAAGCATCCAGTATTCCCGCAACGGAGAAATTTCCGTCCACGGGAACAGGTATCGACGGATAAACCTCTCGCACCGACGCGGGTTTCTCCACACCGAGAAAATACAGTGTCTCGGTTGTCAGTTCCCTGTACAGTCCGGCAGGCGACAGTGCGTTCAGATTAATGAACTTGCCGCCGTTTTGGGATGCAAGCAGCCTGAGAGCGCTGTAATCGGCTCGCGGAGAAGACACGACGCAGTGCAGCTGTCTGTTAAGCCCCGCAATTGAGGCGTCGCTCAGCGTCGATAAACCGTCGGAAAACAAAATCAGTTCATCGAAGTCGCTGTTTGGAATCCGCACGGTACTGTAATCCGTACCTCCGTCGTAAACAGCCGTTTCGAGAGTATTGCGCAGATTTTCCCAGTTGCCCTGAGTGATTTGGAATGTCCCGGCGTTTGTAAATTTATTGTTAAGCAGATACACCGTTACTGACAGATTGATTTTTTCCTTAATAATAATATCCAGCAGTTCAAGCTCTTTTTTGATATTTCGCTGCAATCCGCTCATGGAGACATCCCATATTATACCAAGCCGGTTACCCCATTTTTTGGGGGGAGTATCCGTTTTGGGAGCATATAAAGCTACAAAATAATAACTTCCCGAAGCCGACTGCATCAGCGTCCGGGGAATATTTGCCGGCACGGGCAGCGAAAACTCCAGCGGTTTGTTTGCCGCATAGTTCCGTCGCACAAAACTTGCCGTATAGTTGTTGCTTTCCGCGTCGAATTTCAATTCGTTCGACAATCCGCCCGTCAGCTGCGGCTTTTCCGCACTTCGCCACACCGTCGCTTTAAGCGAAAACCGCTCAATGGCTTCATCGTAATCCATCGGCAGACGATAGTGCAAAGCGTCTTTTTCCATCGGCAGTTCCTGTTCGTAACCGATAGTAACTGTTCTTGTTCCGTTTGCGGGGACAGGGTAAATTCTTGTCCGGAAAT
>JAISSE010000198.1 GCA_031273285.1 Prevotellaceae bacterium | reverse complement strand
GATTTTGTTTCCGGAACGGGAGCAAACCCGCTTACACAAACAAACGACAATACTGTGTAAACCAACACTTTTTTCATGTTTATAAAAGATTTGGAGGTTATTTTATTATTTTTTCAATTTCCATCATTACGGATATTTTAATGGCTGCAATTGACTGCGTCGAACTGACGTTTGACTGCGCCGAACTGACGTTTGACTGCGCCGATTTTCGTTTCAAACTGTCGCATGCGTAACAAGTCCCGCAGGGACGGCACTTTATTAACCGCAGGCTTCAGCCTGCGGACAAATGGCAGCAGCATGATGAAAAGTCCCGCAGGGACGACACTTGATATCCATATACCTGTAGCGGCAGCAAGTGTCGTCCCTGCGGGACTTGGGAGAGGTGGCGGATACTCTGTCCGCAGGCTAAAGCCTACGGTTAATAAAGTGCCGTCCCTGCGGGACTTGTTACGTATGCAGCAGTTTGAAACGAAAATCGGCGCAGTCAAACGTCAGTTCGGCGCAGTCAATTGCAGCCATTAAAATATCCGCAATGATGGAAATTGAAAAAATAATAAAATAACCTCCAAATCTTTTATAAACATGAAAAAAGTGTTGGTTTACATAGTATTGTCGTTTGTTTGTGTAAGCGGTTTTGCTCCCGTTCCGGAAACAAAATCGGGTAGCATATATATCCCGACGGATGAAGAAAAAGCGACATGGAACAAACTGCTTGATTCGGGAATCGAAAAAATTATTTTTGTGAAACGGTTCACGTACAACAGCAACCATTATTATACCGAGTTTATCAATTCGGACTGGATGCCCGGAGGCAATCTCTGCGTTTTGTCGCTCCGCACCGGCGAAGTAACGGAGCTTGTCCCGTCACTGACCGGAGGAGTGTTCGGCGCCTATGATATTTCCTTCGACGCAAAACGGATTGTATTCGCCTACAAGGCTGCCGCGGATACGGGCTATCGTCTGTACGAGGTAAATACCGACGGCAGCGGCTTGCGTCAATTGACTTTTTCGCCCGACAACGAAGCCGAAATCATCGCCAAATACAAAGTCGGCGGCTATCAGCACGGTACGGAAGACCTTGACCCCTGCTATCTTCCCGACGGAGGCATAGTTTTTATCTCCACCCGCTGTCATTACGGCATCCTGTGCGACGCTCCCGATATTTTTACGACTACCGTACTGTACCGTATCGACAGGGACGGGGGAAACATGAAGAAACTGACCAACAGTTCCGTTTCCGAAAATACGCCCTGCATGATGCCCGACGGACGCATCATGTATACGCGCTGGGAATATGTCGACAAGGGCGCCGTGGCGGTTAAATGCCTGTGGGCGATGAATCCCGACGGCAGCAATTCGTCCGAAATCTACGGAAACGACATCACTTTTCCCACGACCATGATTATGGCAAGACCTGTTCCCGGCTCGCCCAACGAATACGTATTCACCGGAACGCCGCACTGTCCGCAGAATTGCGTGGGAACGATAATCCGTATCAACACCGCCAAAGATATACGCACCCGCGAACCCATGACGTATATCACTCCGCAAACGGATATTCGGGATGAAGCGGGATTTGTTTTCCGCGACGCTGCCGACAGTTCGCGCTGGATTCGCGACTACGAAGGGCGAGGTCCCCTGTTCAGAGAAAGCTATCCCCTGTCGCGTTCGGATTTTCTGGTGTCGCACAAGCCGGCGGGAGCGAAATGGCACGCCCCCGCATCGTACGGCTTGTATCTTTTGCACGAAGGAGGGGCGGTAGAATCCGTCTATTCCGCGAACGACATATCCTGTTTTCGTCCGGCGCCGCTGCTGCCGCGCGAAACGCCGCCCGTCATCGTTTCCGTCTCGAACAGCGAACTTGCCGAACGGAATCTTGCCGAATGTATCGTTACCGACGTCTATCGGGGAATGACGGGAGTGGAAAAAGGTTCGATAAAATACCTGCGCATCCTCGAACAGGTGCCGCGCCCGTGGGACGCCCGATGTTTTTATCAGCCGAATTATACTCAGGACGAATACGACCAGCAACATGTTGTAATCACCAAGGATACACATTTGGGTCTGAAAATACGTCACGGTCTGGCGACTGTCGAATCCGACGGTTCGGCGCGGTTTCTGGTTCCCGCCGAACGCAATATTTTCCTGCAGGCGCTGGATGCCGATTTCATGGCGGTGCAAACCGAACGCACGTATGTAAACTATATGCCGGGGGAAGTGCGCAGCTGTACGGGATGCCACGAACCGGCTTCGCAGGCTCCACGAATAACCGCGACGGCGCCTCTCGCAATGCGCCGAAATGCGGAAAAACTTTTTGCGCAGCCGGGCGATTCCGTTGCTGCCGGAACATTCAGCTATGCTCGTGATGTACAGCCCGTGTGGGACAGACACTGCGTAAGCTGTCATAATTCGCCCGACTCGCCGGGGAAACTGAATCTTTCGGGCAAAGAAACGCGGCTGTTTAACGAATCGTACGAAAGTTTGGTGCCCGAACGCAGGAAATTCCGCTACGACAGGGGTGTCTTGGGTCCCGTCATAGGCGAAAACCATCCTAAAACCGGCAATATACACTATCTTCCGCCGCGTTCGCTGGGTTCGCATACTTCAATACTCGCGGCGATGCTGGCGCCCGACGCCGTAAATCTCGACAATCCCGCCGACAGAGAACGAGCCGAACATCTGGCTGACATACACAGCGCCGTCCGGCTTACTCCGGAAGAATTACTGCGGGTTACCGGCTGGATCGATACCAATTGCCAGTATTACGGTTCATACTACGGAAGAAGAGATACTGTCTTCAGAGATTGTCCTGATTACCGGAAGGAATAAGGACTGTTTTACACAAGATTAACAGGATTTGCAGGATTCAGACATTTGCCGCGAATTTTTTTTTATCCACGAATGACACGAATCTTATCCACGAATGACACGAATTTATTACGAATTTTCACGAATTGAAAAAAATCCGAAGGATTTTTTCTGCCTACGCATGTTTGACAATCCTGTTAATCCTGTGAAAAAAAACCTGTAAAGACGGGCGCGCCATGTCTTTACGGCGACAGTGGCGGCGACAAACACACAAAGAGACGTGGCGCGCCCAATGCCGTCAATTTAAGGAAATGAGAAATAAAGAATGTATGTCGGTTTTGATGTCGAAGACATTATATGTTTATAGAAACAACCATGACAAAATAAATTTAGACACACAGGGGGATGATTATGAACCGGGAAACAAATGATGTATGCCGGTTTTGATGTCGAAGACATCATATGTTTATAGAAAAACGATGTTGTGCTTCAATTCGACCCCTTCGGGGTCGCACAACAGAGGCATACATTTTTTCTATAAACATTTGACCTCTTCGAGGTCGAAGACCGCCGGTTCGTGTCAATTTAACCGATGCACAAAACCATGCCGTGAGAAGTATATATCATGTTTTGTATAATATTGCATACTAATAAAATGAAAATTATAAACAGATGAAAATGCCGGTTACTGCCTGCGGTCTCCCTGTAAGGTTCCTGTATGCTCCCTGTATGCTCGCCTATCCCTGTTATTTCTTTCTTCTTTAGCAATATTTCCCGACAGGCGCGCCACGTCGCTACACTATGGCATGGACGGTCGTGGTGTTTCCCT
>JAISSE010000164.1 GCA_031273285.1 Prevotellaceae bacterium | reverse complement strand
GCTGAAGGAATTTCAGAAATTCTGGCGTCGCCATTCGGAGATATGGGAGCAGAAATCGGACTATACCGAAGCCTTTCCCCACCTGCTGCTGATGGCGTTTCTGCAACGGATTCTCAACGGCGGCGGACGCATCGAACGGGAATATGCCGCCGGACGCGGTCGCATGGATTTGGCGGTGGAATATAACGGTATCTGGTATATTATCGAAGTCAAAATAGTTCATTCGTACGAAACTCCCAAAATGGTCATAGAGGAAGGTCTGGAACAGATACAAATGTACCGTGACAAAATCGACTCCGGAGCATCCGCATATCTGGTTGTTTTCGACCGTCGTCCCGAGGCACAGCAAAAAAGCTGGGACGACCGCATCAAATGGGAACAGGCGGGAGATATTACGATCGTAAGCGCATAGGAAACAAATCGCAGGAATTTTGTTCATGTGTTCATTCAATTGACGCTATGACGTTTGAAACGCAGTTGCAATCGGTATTGTTGGTTTCACAAAATTATTGCGTATCTTTGCAGACGCTTATATAATGGTAAATGAGAGGTATTATAATTGTATTATTTGTGTGTTTGGGCACAAACATTTTTGCACAGGATGCAAAAAATCAATATATTGACAAATTCAAAAATCTGGCTGTAGCCCAGATGAAAAAGTCGGGAGTTCCTGCGAGTATCATTCTCGGACAAGCATGTCTGGAGTCCGGATACGGAAAAAGTTCGCTGGCTACCGAAGGAAAAAATCATTTCGGGATAAAATGTCATAACAGTTGGAACGGTGCAAAAATGTACTTGAATGACGACCTTGTCGGGGAATGTTTTCGCAAATATAAAACCGATGAAGACTCTTTTGCCGACCACTCCGATTTTTTGCGATATAACAAACGGTATGCTTCGTTATTCGATTTGAAGCCTACGGACTATAAATCATGGGCATACGGACTTAAAAAAGCCGGATATGCAACCAATCCAAAATATGCCGAATCGTTGATAAAAGTCATAGAAGACAACAAGTTGTATCTGTACGATCAAAATGTGGACATACAAATACCTTCGCCCATAGTACTGGAAAAGATAGAATTTGAAAATTTCGTCATACAGCTTAACAGAAAAATATATACCCGTAATGACGTCAAATATATTATTGCAAATGAGGGCGACAGCTTCGAATCGATAGCCGATGAATTTAAACTGACCAAAAGACAGTTGCTGAAATACAACGACTTGGATAGAAAAGCGCAAATCTGTGCCGGACAGGAGTTGTATATCAAGTCGAAGAAAAAACGTTCGGATTCCAATTTCCCGATACATATCGCTCAGGAAGGCGATACAATGCACCGTATTTCGCAGCGATACGCAGTGAAACTCAAATCATTATATCGCTACAATCAAATGAAATCAGGTGATATGCCGGAGGAGGGACAGGAGATATTCATGAGAAACAAAATGAAACGATAAATAAATTGAACAGACTTGTAAACCGGTTATCGTATCCACTGTCATTGCCTGTTTCTTTTATCTACAAGGCGGTGATTTTGTTGCGTAATAAATTCTACGACAACGGTTTATTCGGCTCCTGTCGTTTCGGGATTCCGGTTATTTCCATCGGCAACATCACTGTTGGCGGTACGGGAAAAACTCCTCACACGGAGTATTTAACGGATATTTTGGGCAGGGAGTTCAAAATAGCCGTACTTTCGAGAGGCTATAAACGGCAAACAAAAGGATTTCAATATGTTGAACTTGGCGATTCGACGGCAAAAACCGGAGACGAGCCTTTACAGATAAAACGCAAATATCCCGAAACCATCGTTGCTGTCGATGCCGACAGAGTGCGGGGAATAAGACGGTTACAGACAGATTTTCCACATCTTGACTTGATTTTGCTTGACGACGCATTTCAACACAGACAGGTTGCGCCATCGTTGAATATCGTCCTGACGGATTATAATCGTCCCGTATGGAACGATTTACTCCTGCCTGCCGGAAGACTTCGCGATTGTTTGTCGAGTTTGCACAGAGCTGATATTATTGTAGTAAGCAAATGTCCTGCGGATATTTCGCAGGAAGAAAAGCAAAAATGTATCGATAAACTGAGCAAATACAACAAACCGGTATATTTCAGCCGTTTTGAACCCGGAAAAGAATATTCCCTGTCTGCTTCGGATAAGTTTCCGTTCGATTCGGCGAATTTACTGGCGCTTTCGGGCATTGCGAACCCCGACGCTTTTTTCAAACAACTCGAAAAACAATATCCTGAGGCTGTTATCGAAAAAATTTCTTTCCCCGACCATCATGTCTTTTCGGAAAAAAATATCCGGATTATCCTGAAAAAAGCAAAATCCCGCACAATTATAACTACGGAAAAGGACAGTATGCGATTAATTTCGTATTTTTGCAAAGCGAAAGAACGGGTTCCGGAAAACATTTACTGTGCCCCCGTTGTCGTAAAAATAGATGATGCAAACAGTTTTAATGCAAATATAATCAGTCATGTACGAGAAAATAAAAAAAACGGCAGACTTTATCAAAACTAAAATAAGTCTGCAACCCGAAACAGGAATAATACTTGGCACCGGATTGGGAGGTTTGGCGACAAAAATCACTGAACGCGAAACGCTTGAATATGCCGATATTCCGGGATTTCCGGTTTCAACAGTCAAAGGACACGAAGGACGGTTGATTTTCGGAAAACTTGGCGCCGGCAATGTCGTTGCCATGCAAGGGCGGTTTCACTATTACGAAGGCTATAATATGGAACAAATAACTTTCCCTGTGAGAGTTATGAAAGAATTGGGAATAAAACGCCTGTTCGTATCGAATGCAAGCGGCGGATTGAATCCAAGCTATGAAATAGGAACGCTGATGGTGATTTCCGACCATATCAACCTGTTGCCCAATCCGTTAATCGGACGCAACGATGACAGGCTCGGAGTCCGATTTCCGGATATGAGCCATCCTTACGACTTGGGATTGATTGATTTGGCATTCGATGTGGCAAAACAGCATTCGATTGATATCGCGAAAGGAGTTTATGTTGCGACAACAGGTCCGACTTTTGAAACTCCCGCCGAATACCGGTATTTCAGGCTGATAGGCGGAGACGCAATCGGAATGTCCACGGTGTCCGAAGTGATTGTTGCCCGTCATGCGGGACTTCCCGTTTTCGGAATTTCCATCGTTACGGATATCGGCGTGGAAGGCAAAATTGTAGAAGTTTCGCACGAAGACGTTCAGAGAGAAGGCGCTAAAGCCGAAATCAAAATGACGACCATTATTTCCGGAATGCTGGAACGGGTGCGCTAATGTGGTAAAAAAAATATTTTATATGAATAGGGAAAAAATAAACTGTTTGATAATCGGCAGTGGTCCTGCGGGCTATACTGCCGCTATTTATGCTTCGAGAGCAAATTTGAATCCTGTATTGTACGAGGGTTTGCAACCCGGAGGTCAATTGACGACAACCACGGATGTGGAAAATTTTCCGGGTTATCCCGACGGGGTATCCGGTTTTCAGATGATGGAAGACATGAAAAATCAGGCGTTGCGTTTTGCTGCGGATATCCGTCCGGGCGATATTACGGAAGTCGATTTTTCATCGAGACCATTCATTATCAAGGCAAGCGACGGAAAGGAAATACTTGCGAAAACGGTTATCATTGCTACCGGCGCCACAGCCAAATATCTTGGTCTTCCCTCCGAAGAAAAGTTTAAAGGACAGGGTGTTTCGGCATGTGCTACCTGTGACGGTTTCTTTTATCGAAAGAAAAACGTCGCCGTCGTAGGAGGTGGAGATACCGCCTGCGAAGAAGCTGTTTATCTTGCCGGTCTGTGCAACAAAGTGTACATGATTGTCAGGAGAAATGTTTTTCGAGCTTCAAAAGTGATGCAGGACAGAGTGTTGAAAACCGAAAATATCGAAATTCTTTGGGAACACAGGACAAAAGAAATTTTGGGCGACGAAAGCGGAGTTACCGGAGTTTTGCTGACGGATAAAAACGGCAAAGAGAAAATCATTGATATACACGGCTTTTTTCTGGCTATCGGGCATCATCCCAATTCCGACATATTCAAAAAATATGTGGAGACGGACGATTTGGGATATATCATAACAAAAGGCAAGACAACGGCAACGAATGTTCCGGGCGTTTTTGCTGCGGGAGATGTTCAGGATGTGCACTATCGGCAAGGCGTAACCGCTGCGGCAAGCGGTTGCATGGCGGCAAAAGATGCCGAAAACTTTTTGGTTGACAACGAATAAGAGACAGTCCGATAACGGGTTCAATTACGATTTAAAAATTACGAATTACGATTTTCATCCCCGTAATTTTTAATTCGTAATTGAACCCGTAAATTGCTATCCGGATAAAAACAAAGCAGGGTAATCGCGATTACCCTGCAAACCAACCAAACAATTATTATATCAACTAATTAAATAAATCACTCCTTTGATTCCCGTAACCGCTAAAGGTTTAATCGAGGAGTAATTTATCCTGCTAAAAATCCTCATTTGACTTGTATGTAATTATTTTTCAAATATATACACCCCGTCGATTTTCGGATTTATTTCACCACCTTTTTTATCACTTCGTTCGCTGCCTTTTCCATTACCTCATAGCCCCGAGCGTTTGGATGAACTGCATCGGCACCGTATGCTTTTATCAAAGCATGATTTTCATCGCACATAATGCTGTAATAATCAACGTAAGCGAATTTCTTTGCTGCGGCGTATGCTTTTATCTTCGCATTGAGCGATTGTATTTTTTTCGGAACATCCTGTATATCTTTTCGCCAGGGATATTCTCCCGCCGGAGTAATCGACGAAAGAATCACTTTGATTCCGTTAGCTTTAGCCAGTTCAGCCATGGATATAATATTGCCCAGTGTAAATTCCTCGTCATAAGTGCCTGTATTTTCGGCAATATCATTTGTCCCGATGTTTATCAGGACTGCCGCAGGTTTCAGATTTATCACATCCTGACGAAAACGCGACAACAATTGAGGACTTGTCTGTCCGCTGATACCTCGCCCGATATAGTTGTTCGA
>JAISSE010000146.1 GCA_031273285.1 Prevotellaceae bacterium | reverse complement strand
CGGCTTTTGCTTTCTCTTTTTTCAACTTTTCAATTTGAACAGGTGTCATAATATTCTTGTTTATATCTATTTCCGCCGCAAAGGTAATTGTTTTTTCCGTATATTTTTGATAAATCTTTTGCACTACCTACCCGCAGGGACGGCACTTAAATACACCGCAATAAAAAGTGTCGTCCCTGTGGGACTTGGGAGAGTGGAGTTATTGTTTCCGTAGATTCCGCTTCGCTTCATCTACGGTTAATAAAGTGCCGTCCCTGCGGGACTTGAGAGAGTGGAGTTATTGTTTTCGTATATTCCGCTTCGCTTCATCTACGGTTAATAAAGTGTCGTCCCTGCGGGACTTGAGAGAGTGGAGTTATTGTTTCCGTAGATTCCGCTTCGCTTCATCTGCGGTTAATAAAGTGTTGTCCCTGCGGGACTTTTGTACATCATCCATACATGCGACAATTTGAAACGAAAATTGACGCAGTCGAATACACCCGGTTGATTTTCGTATGAAATAATTAATTATTACTTTTGCACCCGTAATTATGTGAACGCATGGAGAAAAATTATGTAAAATATCCTTTGTACATTACAGGTCTTGTTGTGGGTTTGTTATTGATGCTGCAATTTGTGCCGGAAAAGATAATTGACGGGTTAAACATCAGAAAAATAGATATTTTGTCGGATATTCGCAAAGATACTTCGGCTGTTGAGGACGTCCTTATGCCTATGCTTCTGCCGCCGCCGCCCCCGCCGAAGCAGGACATACCCTGTCCGCCGGGGACGGTGTGTTTCGAAGATTATTCCGCAAACAAGGACGGGCTGGATAATTTTTTCAGGGCGCTGGATTCGAAATCGACGAAACCGGTCAGAGTGGCTTTTTTCGGCGATTCGTATATCGAAGGCGATATTTTCAGCGCCGACCTGCGCAGCAATCTGCAGGGCGAATATGGCGGCAAAGGTGTCGGTATCGTGCTGCCCACCTCGCAGGTGGCTTCGTTCAGACAAACGGTAAAACACAGTTTCAGCGGCTGGAGCAGCCGAAGCGTTATCGAATCGAACGATTATTCGAAAATGGGAATATCGGGTCATTATTTTCATCCTGATAAAAATGCACGGGTGAAATATTCCGGCGTCAAACGGCAGCATCTCGAATTTGTTGAACAGGCTACTCTGCTGTATTATCTGCCCGAAGGAGAAGCTGCTTTTTCGTACCGAATCAATGACGAACGGGAAGCGAAAACCGTGAACCTGAAACCCTCTCCCAATGTTGCAGGATACGACATCACGGGAGATTCCATCGGCAGCGTACAGTTCGACTTTTTGTCCGACAATAGGCAACTGTACGTATACGGCTTTTCTTTGCAGAGCAAATCGGGAGTGATTGTCGATAATTTTTCGCTGCGGGGAACGCCCGGTACCACGCTGAGGCTTTTACCGGAGAATATCCTGAAACAGACGGACAGCATTCTTGGTTACGACCTGATTATCCTGCAATACGGACTGAATGTGATGACCGCCGGACGTACAAATTATTCGTCATACCAGAAGGGAATGCAGGAGACGGTGGAACATCTGAAAAAATGTTTTCCGAAAAGCAGCATTCTGCTGCTCAGCGTGGGCGACAGAAGTATGCGCAAAAACGGAGAATATGTTACGATGCCCGGAGCGCCGGCTCTGGTGTCGTATCAGCAGGCTGTCTGTGCCGAAACGGGTATCGTGTTCTGGAACCTGTTCGAGGCAATGGGCGGCAGCGGAAGCATGGTCGAAATGGTTAAAACAAAGCCTCCGCGAGCAAATAAGGATTATACGCATCTTAATTTCGAAGGAGGAAAATATCTGGGCGAGATATTGTTCAAAGCCATCGTTTTCGAGAAAAAAAGATACGACAGACTGAGAAAAAACCGCAGACCCTCGAAGAATTGAGAATTGAAAATTGAAAATGCCGGACGACGCATTACGGTCGAATTGCAGGGGCGACCCGTGCGGTCGCCCGACGGGGAAATTGTTTTGCGTTTCCAACGTATTCGGCAGGGGCGGCGGAGAGAAAATCCCGCCGAGGATTCGGCGAAGGTGTCGGGAGTTCCCGAAAGCCCCGCCGAGGGTTCGGTGAAGGTTTCGGGAGTTACCGAAAGCCCCGCCGAGGGTTCGGTGAAGGTTTCGGGTGTTCCCGAAAGTCCCGCCGAGGTCTCGGTGAAGGTTTCGGGAGTTCCCGAAAGCCCCGCCGAGGGCTCGGTGGGGCTTTCGGGTGTTCCCGACAGGCAAGCGCAAGGGAAATTACACAGGGTATTTTTGTTCCTGAAGAGTGCGGGATAAACGGGGTTATCGAAAGGGCAACTCCTGCGGAGTTGTGTGTTTGCCCCTGCCTAAGCATGTAAAGACGCGGCATGCTCTTCCCGGAACAATACGAATTACAAATTACGAATTACGAATTACGAACTGACGGGACGGACAATGCCGCGACCATGCCACAAATCAATTACAAATTACGAATTACAAATTACGAACTGACGGGACGGGCAATGCAGCGACCATGCAACAAATCAATTACAAATTACGAATTACGAATTACGAACTGACGGGACGGGCAATGCCGCGACCATGCCACAAATCAATTACAAATTACGAACTGACGGGACGGGCAATGCCGCGACCATGCCACAAATCAATTACAAATTACGAATTACGAACTGACGGGACGGGCAATGCCGCGACCTTGTCCCGTCAGGGACGGAATGCTGGTAGAAAACAAAACGACCGTCCCGTCAGGGACGGAATGTGAAAGAATACATCGTTTATTTTCGTACACTGCCTTAGGTATTACGCTGGAAGCGATATTTCGAAATGTCCTTCATCCTTCATAGTTTATAGTTCATAGTTCATAGTTTATAGTTTATTCCTGCGGCAAAATGCCAGAGAACAATTCCGATGCTGACCGAAACATTCAATGAATGTTTGACGCCGAATTGCGGAATTTCCACACAGTCGCGGCACATGTCTACGATGTTTTGCTGAATGCCTTTCACTTCGTTGCCGAATACAAGAGCGTATTTTCGGGTTTTATCGGGAATAAAATCATTCAGCGCGATACTGTTTTCCGCCTGTTCTATTGCAACTGTCCGATAATGCTCTTCGTGCAGCACGGATATTGCATCCTCCGTTTTTTCAAAATATTCCCAATCCATCGAATCCTCCGCGCCGAGAGCCGTTTTGTGGATTTCGGCAGACGGCGGCGTCGAAGATATTCCGCAAAGCATTATTTTTTCGATGCGGAATGCGTCGGAGGTGCGAAATGCCGACCCGACATTGTGAGCGCTTCTCACATTATCCAGTACCAGCGTTATGCGCAATTTGTCCGCATCCTTAAATTCCTGCGGACTTAACCGTGCCAGCTCGGAGTTCGATAATTTCCTTTTTTTCATACTTCCATTATATAAATTACAAAAAATTTACACGTATTATGCACATGAACCATTGTGAACAAACATGTTAAATCATTCGTAATTGGCGACATCAAACTTACGTTTGACTACGTCGAACTTACGTTTCGTAATTCGTAATTTTTAATTCGTAATTATATAAAATCCGCGTCATCCGCGTGCTGAATTACTTTTGAGACAGTTGCATTGTCATTGCAACCTGACGGTTTTTGTCTTAATTTCAATCCCTTCATCCGTCAATTCGCTGTAATTGACAATTACATAGCCTTTTCTTGTGCTGTCCCTGACAACGGGCAAAATATTTTGCTCCCACTGGAGACAGTGCGTAGGGATGGGATCCAGTGTCTCAACCCATTGATTTTCTTTAAAGGTATAGACAAAATATCCTGTCCAGCAGCCTGTTTCCCAGACCGGCAGTATGCCCACCTCGTCGGTTCCGTCGCCGTTGAGATCTCCTTCGTTAACAGGGCTTCCGCCAAGGCAAACGCTGATTATTATGGGCGGAATGGGACCTGAAAATCTGATTTTGCATTCTTCCGTTTTACCGATGGTTTCGAGCCACATGTAATCCGTAATTCCGTCGCCGTTGAAATCGCCTTCCACGGCATTGCCGGGAATCTGACCTCCGGAAGCCAGCAAACGGTCTGTCGTCAAGTCGCTTTCGTTACGTATCTTCCATATTCCGTTACATTTGCTGAAAATCAGATATGCCGGAATTTTCTCCTCCTCACTGTTTGCGGTTACCGCTTTCGTGAAGTTTACCCTCACAAGCCCGTTTTTTAACGAATCAACGAAGATTTTTCCTTCGATTTTCTGTTTAAAATCAGGGTATTTCTCAAAATATTCGATTTTACGTTTGATACATTCATCGACGGTGTATCTGTACTGGTAAAAATGTACAACCGTGTCGTACAAATCCCGTAAAACGTCAATATTTCCGCTGTTGTTCGCCTCGTTCCAGATCGAAACCAGCTCGTCGAAAGAAGGTTCCGTGTCTGCCGGTTTGTCTGCACCGGTTTTTTTGTTGCCGCACCCGTTGCAGGCAGCAAAAAGACATGCCAGACAAACGCTTACGAACAACATTTCCAAAATTTTTTTCATCTTTATGTTATTATAATTAACAATTTTCAAACAAATAGAGGCTGCTTTTGCGAACAGCCTCTCAAAACAATCAACGGTCAATATTCATCCTCGTCCGAATCAAATTCATCTTCTTCGTAATCTTCGTCGTCATAATCATCGAAATAATCTTCCACGGATTCTTTTTTTTGGAAATTGGAGTATCCAATATCCTCATCCTCTTCGATTTCATCATAAATAGACCGTCTTGATTTTTTTTCCTTTAAGGGAAGTTTCCCTCTAACATATTCGCCTCCTCGACTATCGTCCCCGAATTTGCGAAACTCTCTGTCAGTTTTCATCTAAACTTGAAACCAATAAAAATTGTTTTACTTTTTTAAAATTTAATAAATATTTACCGGTGCAATTTTAGTATTATTTTTTGAAATTCGCGCACTAAATTTGATTTTTTTCGCAAAAACAGTTCAACCGTCCCCGAATCATCAGCCGAAAAACCGCCATACTTTGCCGAATTACAGCTGTTTAACGCAAACGGGAAAATATGGCGCGGATGATAATTTTTTTTGATATGAGGTGATGAATTACAGGCGTTTTTTCACCGTTTAACTTCAAAATTTCGGGATTTTTCGAGGTTTTTGAAAAATGCGGAACCCGGTTGATTTCCGTTCCCGGGAGCCTTTTCATTCGGGTAAACCGGTATTGTATTTTCCCCCAAACGTGTCCCACATGTTATGCGAATCAAAATTTTATTTATCTTCGCACAGTGAAATTAAACGGCGGCAGGGTCGGCATTTGCAATACGAAACGTGCATAACCGAATATATCACAAAATGTTAAATGCTCTGACGCCGGATTGTAATTTATATGGTTTATGGAAGAAAATATTGAATTGGAAGTGGGAACGCGAGTTGAACACGACAGGTACGGAGAAGGATTTGTCTGTAAAAATTCTTTGACCGGATATGAAATTATTTTCGAGAGAGGAGGAAAATTGAGTTTCGGCAAAGCCAATATCCTGAAAGACATGAAAGTTCTGGAAAAAGTCGAGGACAACGAACCGAAATTGTCTCTGGATGAAGTAACCGCAGTATTGACCGATATTTTGGAACGTTACGCCGGTTTGAGCGAAGATGTGGAAATAGCCGACAAATGGGTCGGAGGAACTCTGATTTTGAAGCCGGGAAATTCTTCACAGCCGAAAGAAATACCCATCGACATATTTTTTCATAAAATAGTGATGCTTAGGGATAAATTGCGTGTGCTGGAGCAGAGCGTCAACAGCCACAAGTCGCTGAGCGAGCAGGATAAAGTCAATATTCAGAAATACATAACGGCTGTGTACGGCTCGCTGACGACTTTCAACGTGCTTTTCAAAGACAAAAACGCTTATTTTGTAGGCGCGGGAAAAAAAGATGACTGATTATAATGGAGTTGATAAATAATGCCGGAAAAAATAAACGATAAAACGATATTTTCGCTGCTTGAAGTAACACGAAGCATTCAGAAGACTTTAAGCGACAGATACACAAGCTCGTTTTGGGTAAAAGCCGAGATGAACAAACTCAATCTGTACAAACATTCCGGACATTGTTATCCCGAACTTGTCGAAAAAAAAGACGGAAAGGTCATCGCGCAGATAAAATCATATCTCTGGAAAGATGATTATCGAAGAATAAACGACAGGTTTGTCGAAATACTGAACAGCCCTCTGAAAGACGGTATTAAGATACTGTTTCAGGCAAAAATAACGTTCGATCCGGCTCACGGTCTTTCACTCTGGATAATAGATATCGACCCGAGTTACACTTTGGGCGACCTTGAACGGGAAAAGCAGGAGACTGTAAATCAGCTTAAAAACGAAGGAATTTTCAATAAAAATAAAACCCTGAATCTTTCGCTGCTGCCTCAGCGCATCGCTGTTATTTCGGTTGAAACAAGCAAGGGATATGCCGATTTTATCAAAGTAATCGACAATAATTCATGGAACTACAAGTTTTTTCTGTGTCTGTTTCCGTCCCTGCTGCAAGGCGACAACGCGGTTCAAAGCATCATCGAGCAACTGAAAAAGATTGAAAAAGTGAAGCATCATTTTGATGTTGTGGCAATTATACGCGGAGGAGGCGGTGATATCGGTCTTTCGTGCTTCAACAACTACCATTTGGCGAAAACGATTGCCCTGTTTCCGATACCTGTGATTACGGGCATAGGACACGCTACCAATGAGACCGTTACGGAAATGATTGCTTTCTCGAACGCGATAACTCCCACGAAACTTGCCGAATACATTCTTCAGATATTTCACAATTTTGCCGTTCCCGTTTTCAGTGCGGAAAAAAAGATACCCGAAAAGGCTGCTCTGCTGCTGAATAAGGAAAAGATGAAGTTTGGAGCGGAAGTGAAGCTGTTTCGTTCCGTAACGGATAACGTATTGATTTCAAACAGTAACGAGATTTTAAGCCTTACAAAAACATTATCCGATCATGCGCAGTTTATTTTCAAAAACAAAGACGATTGCCTGAAAACCATTAAAAGCAATATTGCCAAGGGAGTAGCCGGATTCTGCAATGTGAAGAAAATCATGGTCGCACAGTTAAGAGATAAACTGCGGCTGCAAAGCGTGTTAAGAGCGAAAAGTGCGTTGCTGGAGTTAAACGGCATGGAAAAAAACATTGCCAACATGAGTCCGGTAAATGTCTTGAAAAGAGGATACAGCATTACGTTGCTGGACGGAAAATCGGTCAAAGACCTGTCGCAGGTCAAAAACGGCGACGTACTGAATACGATTGTACACGAAGGAAATATTGTAAGTATTGTAAAATCAACAAATAAAACGATAGAAAATGAGTGATGAATTAAATTATGCGGCAGCATTCGAGGAACTTCAAAAGATAGTTTCGGAAATTGAACAGGGAGAAATATCGGTAGACGAACTCTCGGAAAAAGTCAAAAGAGCGGCGCAACTAATCAAAATCTGCAAGTCGAAGTTAACCACTACGGAAGAAGATGTAAACGAAATTCTGAAAGAGCTGGATTCTCCGAACGATGAAAAATGAAAGGTCGGAGGCTGCTTTCGACACAGCCTCCCGGACTGCGATATTACGTTTTTTTGATTTCCGCGATAATTCCGTCAAAATCATCAGGATGAAACCATTTTATTTCCGGATACCGTGCGAACCATGTAAGCTGCCTTTTCGCATATCTGCGTGTATCTCTTTTGATAAGCTCAATTGCTTCGTCAAGAGATATTTTGCCGTCGAAACAGTCAAACAATTCTCTGTATCCGACTGTTCTTAAAGCGTTGAGTTCCTTGAAGCAGTACAATTCTCGTGCCTCTTTCTCCAATCCTGCCTCTATCATGCTGTTTACACGCATGTTAATCCGTTTATACAAAGAATTGCGATCGATTGACAGTCCTATTTTGATAATTTTGAAAGAACGGGATTTTTCAAAATTTTTTCGTAACGACGAATACGGTTTTCCCGAACTGATACATGCCTCCAATGCTCTCATAACACGGTGAGGATTATGCATATCGAGCGTATTGCGAATTTCGGGATCCAAACATGTCAATTCGAAACGCAAACTTTCAATTCCTTCTTCTTTATAGCGTTTCGTAATGGTGTTGCGCAGTTCGGCGTCTGTTCCGGGAATGTTGTCAATTCCTTTACACACAGCATCTATATACAAGCCCGAACCTCCGACAAGCCATACATGTTCGTTGGTTTTAAACAGTTCGCCGATAGTCTCCAAAGCGTCCGTTTCATATTTTCCGGCAGTGTATTCGTCGAAAATAGAGTGTGATTTTATGAAATGATGCTTCACCTCCCTGAGCTGTTCAGGCGAAGGCGGCGCTGTCCCGACATTCAGTTCCCTGTATATTTGCCGCGAATCTGCCGATACTATCTCGGTTTTGAAGTATTTTGCCAGCCTTATACTCAAGTCCGTTTTCCCGATTCCCGTAGGTCCAAGTAACACTAACAGAGTCATTTTATCAAATTTATTCGTTCTACAAATCATTATATTCAGGATACAAAGATACAAATTTAAAAAAATTATATTACTTTTACAAAAAAAAATGTTTGAAACATTGTTTGAATATCCGTATCTGCCTTTCCTGATATTTGTTGCACGTATCTGCGATGTAACGATTGGCACACTGCGTATTATATTCGTTTCGAAAGGGATGAAAACAGTCGCGCCCTTTCTGGGTTTTTTCGAAGTTTTGATATGGATTGTCGTCATCAGTCAAATACTTACCAAAGCAAATGACTGGATATGCTATATCGCATACGCTTCAGGCTATGCCACAGGCAATTACATCGGCATGATAATCGAGGAACGTCTGGCAATGGGCATCTATCTCGTTCGCGTATTTACACTGAACAACGGCAACGACCTTGTTAAGATTTTGAATAAGAAGAATTTCGGCGCAACCTGCCTGAAAGGTCGCGGTGTTACTGCCGAAGTTGATGTGGTCGAAACAGTTGTCAGCCGTAAAAATATGGTTGTGGTGGAATCCGCAATAAATGAATTCGATCCCGAGGCATTTTTCGTCATAGAAGATGTCCGTTCGACACAGAAAGGTATTTTTCCCTCAAAAAATTTCTCATTACTAAGACGATGGAGATTGGGAAAATAAATATTTTTGCGGGAATGCGCCGGTTTGTCTGCTAACTGCACGATTTTTTAGCCGCCGCAATCAATTTACGAAACAAAATTCGACAAAAGCAATTAAAAACTTCGTATTTTGAAAGAAAATTTGAACGGTCGCACAATTTCATACCTTTGTAAAACAGCGGGAACCGGAAAATTTGTTACGGATTGAGAAAAAAAGCGGCTTACTTTAAAAAAAAGTTTGTAAATTTGAACTTTAAAAAATATTATCAATAAT
>JAISSE010000144.1 GCA_031273285.1 Prevotellaceae bacterium | reverse complement strand
GCGCGTTTTATCTTTCCGTCGCATCTGGCATACGGCATTCAGGGCGATTTCAACAAAATCCCTCCCCGCTCTATCTTGCTGTATGATGTACATGTAACGGATGTGAAATAGCTGTCTTTCAACAGGCTTGGATAAGGAAAGTAATGGAATAATATTTGGATTTTATACAGCTAAAACTGTCCCGACTATGTTATGTGCTATTTGTTTCTCTTTATAATATAATGAGCGAAACCGATTAGCGATTGTTTTGCCGGAGAATCATCGAGGTTCGAAATCAGCGATATGGCTTTTTCGATATATTGTTTCGCGACAAGCGTCGCATAATCCAGACCGTTGTTTTCGCGGACAAAATCTCTGACCGCAGAAATATTTTTCCTGTCGGTCGATGACTGTTTGACGAATTTAAGGATTTCCTTTTGTTTTTTAAGATCAACCTGTTTCAGGGCGTAAATCAGAGGCAGGGTTATTTTCCTTTCAATGATGTCGTTGCCGATAGGTTTTCCCAGTAAATTGGTTTTTTCGTAATCGAAAATATCATCCCGTATCTGGAACGCCATCCCGATATTTTCCCCTATTTTATACATCAGTTCGGAAAGATGCACGGCTCCGGACGAGCGTGCGCCGACCTCCATGGAAGCGCCGATGAGAACCGCCGTTTTTTTCCTTATGATTTCAAAATAAATATCTTCGGTGGTGTCCATATCAATTGATTTTTCTATCTGAATCATCTCTCCTACACTCATTTCGACTATCGGACGCGACATGATGCTCATAAATTCGAACATCTCGTATTCCGTAATCAGCATCATGGCTTTAGCCATAAGATAATCGCCGACAAGCACGGCTATTTTGGACGTCCATTCCGCATTGACGGACTTGTTTCCCCTGCGCTGGTCCGACTGATCGACAACATCATCATGCACAATCGACGCTGTATGAATCATTTCGATAGCCGCCGTCCCCGCATAAGTAGTATCGCTGAACGGTTTCGACGGAGCGGAAGCCAGAGCCGACAGAAAAACGCAGACGGGTCGTATGCGTTTGCCCTGTCGGTTGCAAATATATTTCATCACTTTGTTAAGCAGCGGAGAATCAGAGTATAATATGTCGCGAAAAAATGTTTCGAATTTATGCAGGGCATCTTTTACTTCCATCGGGAAGTAACAATATGTATCCGCCTCCTCTTTATTCGAAACGATTTCAAAATCTTTAACATTTTCTTTTACCGGTTGAATGATATGCATATCACGATTTTCTTCAAAAATAAGGCGCAAAATTAGCTAAATTTTTAGAATACGGCATATAAATATCTTCATGCCTGATTATCATCGGATATACGTGCATACAAATCATAATCGTCGGTATCGGTAATCTCCACTTTCAGAAAATCTCCGGGTTTCGGATTTATTCCCGTTTCGGATATCAGTATTTCATGGTCTATTTCGGGTGAATCATGTTCCGAACGACCTATGATAAAGTCGTTTTCAATCCTGTCGACAATAACCTTCAGGCGTCTGCCCTTTTTGGCACGATTCATGTCTCCGGATATTCTGTTTTGCAGCGACATGATTTCATCCGCTCTTTCCATTTTCCTTTTGGCGCTTAGCGAATCCCGAAAATTCAGGGCGGAATAAGTGCCTTCCTCTTCGGAGTACGGAAAAACGCCCAACCGCTCGAAACGCACGTCCTCGACAAACCGCTTCAACTCGTCGAACGCTTTTTCCGTTTCTCCCGGATGCCCTACCAGCAACGTGGTTCTCAGGGCAATATCGGGAATTTCTTTCCGGATTCGTTCGATAAGTCCGTATGTCTCGCTTTTGGTTATTCCCCGCCTCATTTTGCTCAGAACCCTGTCGCTGATATGCTGGAAAGGTATGTCCAAATATTTGCATACTTTGGGATTATCCCTTATTTCGGCTGTCAGGTCGTCGGGGAAGGAAGCGGGATAGGCATAATGCAGCCTAATCCATTCAATGCCTTCGATTTCGGATATTTTTTTCGTCAGTTCCGCAATTTTCTGTTTCTTATACAAATCCAGACCGTAATACGTTGAATCCTGAGCTATTACAAGCAGCTCCTTTACTCCTCCGGCGGCTAATTTCCGCGCCTGAGCCGTCAATCGTTCCATCGGTTCGGAGATGTGATTGCCGCGTATCAGCGGGATAGCGCAATAGCTGCATCTCCGGTTGCATCCCTCCGATATTTTCAGCCAGGCGTAGTGCGCGGGCGTTGTAACTGTCCTGTCTCCAACAAGTTCGTCCCTGAAATTCCCGCCTATGGTTTCGATTATGTCTTTCAGGTTTTTTGCTCCGAAAAAATCATCAACTTCTGGAATTTCACTTTTCAATTCGTACTTGTATCTCTCTGCCAGACATCCGAATACGAACAGTCGGTCGATAATGCCCGCCTCCTTTGCCCGTGCAAAATTGAGGATTGTATTTATCGATTCCTCCTTTGCTTCCTTAATAAAGCCGCATGTGTTGATAATCACTGTTTTTGCGGATTCGTCGT
>JAISSE010000137.1 GCA_031273285.1 Prevotellaceae bacterium | reverse complement strand
CCTTCACTTCTGATTATCGTTATCGGTATAGTCTTCGATTCGAATTTGCTGAATCACATCGGTTTTGCCTGTTTCCTGCTTGACAAAGCACGATATCCGGTATTTTTTTCCGGTAATGGTTTTGTACGTACCTATGAAAAACCGTGTTTCACCCTGTCCTCCCTGATGGTTTACGGTAAACTGTTTCGGTTTGTTTTGCGCGAAAAAATCTTTCATCACCTGCAGGGTCTGAGCCTTGCTGTACACATTGCTCTTGCCGAACATGTCGCATTCGACCGTATTTGCCAGATAGGACGATAAATCCGTAGCCTGCGCTTCCTTTATCGCATTCACAATCTCCTCGCATTCAATCTTTTTCTGCTCCTGTGCCATCGCGAACAAAGCGCACAGCATTAAACCAATAGTCAAAAAAACTCTCATCTCATTATCGTTTAGTTAAAAAAAATGCACAAAAAGTGTACCAAAAAAAACAATTGTACACATTTTTTCCGGTACAAAAATAACATTTTTTTTTCAAACGGTGAAACTTTTGATTTGTCCTTTCGATTTTTCAGTATTTTTTTGCACGTTGATAAATTTTATTGATTTAAAAATCAGAAATATAAAAATGGAGCGTTCGAAATATTGCCGGATTTCGCATGACCGGCGGTTTGCAGTATCGGGATATTTCGTATCTTTGCGCTGAAATGTTTATACAAAAAAAGTAAAAAAATGTCGAAAAGATTTAGTTTGGAAGGAAAAACAGCATTCGTTACAGGAGCCTCCTACGGCATAGGAATGGCTATCGCGAAAGCTTTTCACAGCGAGGGCGCGACCATTGTATTCAATGACATAAACCCCGATCTTGTTCAAAAAGGCATAGCCTCGTACAGGGCAGCCGGAATCACGGCTCGCGGATATGTCTGCGACGTTACGGACGAGCGGGAAGTCGAGGAAACGGTGGCAAAAATCGCTGCCGAAGTCGGGATAATCGACATTCTGGTGAACAATGCCGGCATAATCAAACGTATCCCCGCACTGGACATGACCGCCGTAGAATTTCGCCAGGTCATTGATGTTGACCTGACAGGAGCCTTTATCGTTTCAAAAGCCGTCGCTCCCGGAATGATAGAAAAAGGCGGAGGCAAGATAATCAATATCTGCTCGATGATGAGCGAGCTGGGTCGTGAAACCGTATCGGCTTACGCCGCGGCAAAGGGCGGATTGAAGATGCTGACCAAAAACCTTGCCTGCGAATGGGCGGAGCATAATATTCAGGTCAACGGCATCGGACCCGGTTATATCGCCACTCCGCAAACGGCGCCTTTACGCGAGGCGGGGCATCCGTTCAACGATTTCATAATAGCAAAAACGCCGGCGGCACGCTGGGGAACGACGGCGGATCTGGAAGGTCCCGCAATATTCCTTGCATCTTCGGCTTCCGATTTTGTAAACGGTCATGTCCTTTATGTGGACGGCGGCATACTTGCATATATAGGAAAACAACCGAAATAATTTATAATCACACATATAATTAACCGGATATGGCAAGATATACAAGAATACAGGTATGCCAGAAAATATTCGACACGGGGATGCTTCCGATATTTTATCATCGGGACGCCGAAGTGATGAAACAGGCGTTAAAAGCGTGTTATGACGGCGGTGTTCGTGTTTTTGAATTTACGAATCGCGGTGATTTTGCTCACGAGGTTTTCGCTCGGCTGGAAAAATGGGCGGCAGCCGAATGTCCCGACATGATTTTGGGCGTCGGAACTGTTGTTGATGCTCCTACGGCAGCGTTGTACATACAGTGCGGGGCTAATTTTGTGGTGGGACCATCGCTGAATCCCGATATATTTAAGGTATGCAACCGCAGGCAGATAGCCTACGTTCCCGGATGCGGTTCGGTGAGCGAAATAGGTTATGCTCAGGAACTGGGCGCCGAAATCGTGAAAATTTTCCCCGCCGGAAATGTCGGAGGACCTTCTTTCGTGAAAAACATGAAAGCGCCGATGCCATGGACAAGAATTATTGTAACCGGAGGGGTTGAAACCACCGAAGAAAATCTGTCGCAATGGTTTAAAGCCGGCGTCGACTGTGTGGGAATCGGCTCGTCGCTGTTTCCCAAAGAAATGGTTGCGAACGGAGACTGGGGCAAAATCAGCGGTATATGTGAAAATGTATTGAATATAATAAACAAAATACGTAATTAATACCTGAAAATGAAATGGGAAAATTTAATGAAGTAAACGAAAAAATCGGAAATTACAGGTGGACAATCTGTGCGCTTATATTTTTCGCAACAACAATCAACTACCTGGACAGAAATGTGCTCGGTCTGCTGAAAACGACGCTTGAAGACAAGATGCACTGGTCCGAAACGGATTATTCGCATGTAGTTATGGCTTTTCAACTTGCGTATGCTTTGGGATTGCTCGGTGTCGGACGCATTGTTGATAAAACGGGTACAAAACTGGGTTATTTTTTATCCCTGCTGGGATGGAGTATTGCCGCAATGGTGCACGGTCTGGCACGTAATACGCTGTCGTTCGGAGCGGCAAGAGCTTTTCTGGGAGTTACCGAAGCGGGAAACTTCCCCGCCGCCAATAAAACCGTGGCGGAATGGTTTCCTAAAAAAGAAAGGGCTTTTGCAACCGGAATATACAATTCGGGAGCCAATATCGGCTCCATTGTTGCGCCACTGTGCGTCCCCTGGATTGCCGTCAACTGGGGATGGCAGTGGGCATTTATAATCACGGGAGCCATAGGACTTGTATGGCTTGTATTCTGGTGGTTAATATACAAAACTCCTGCCGAAAAACTTAAAGCGGGGAAATTAAAACAGGCTGAATACGATTTTATCCACAGCGATGCGGATGAACAAAAGGCGGAAGCGGAACAGAAAACCGAAAAGGTCAAGTGGCTGAAACTGTTTACATACAGACAGACATGGTCGTTTTTCTTCGGAAAATTTTTGACCGACCCCATCTGGTGGTTCTATCTGTTCTGGTTACCCGGTTTTCTGAACGGCGACAACAAAGCCAAACTTCTGGCAGCCTATCCGAACGGTTTGCCCGACGGTATCTCCGTTGAGCAGGCGCTGGATGAGGCAACCAAATTTTCCAGTCTGTTCTCGCATTCGGCAATTCTTGACAAACTTCAGGATGTCAGCCTTATAATCTGGCCTCTTGCCGTTGCTATCGTATACACAATCTCCACCGTAGGCAGCGTATTCGGCGGATGGTTGCCCAAACATCTGGTGAATCGCGGGAAAACGGTATATACGGCTCGCATGACCTCGATGCTGATATATGCACTGCTGCCGCTGACCGTTCTGGCTGCGCAATACGTGGGAAAAATAAACACATGGTATGCCGTTCTGCTTATCGGTCTGGCTTGTGCCGGGCATCAGGCATGGTCGGCAAATATTTTCACCACGGTGTCGGATATGTTTCCTAAAAAAGCCGTTGCTTCGGTAACCGGAATCGGCGGAATGTCGGGCGCGTTCGGAGGGATGCTGATAGCCTGGGCGGCAGGCTTGCTGCTCGACTATTTTAAAAACCTGAACAATATCGAAACCGGATACGGAATTATGTTCATTATATGTGCATTGGCATACGTATGCGCATGGGTAGTGATGAAAATTCTGGTTCCGAAACACAGGGTCATAGA
>JAISSE010000089.1 GCA_031273285.1 Prevotellaceae bacterium | reverse complement strand
ACCGCTGTTCGGCATTACCATAGGATATAAAAACGAACGACCCGCCGCAAAACCCCGCGACAAAACAAAGATAAAGGTGATAAAATAAACGGGGAAATCGGCTTAATGCCGCCGCGGAGACGCGGTATGCCGCGGCTCCGCGTGTATCGCGTTGTCTTCGCAATATCGCTGCGGAGACGTGGCACGCCACGTCTCTACATGCCGCGTGTGTGTTTGTCGCCGTCCCTGTCGCGACGGAACGGACAATGACAAATACGTATAAATCCTTTAATCATGGTTCGCCCAGGATTGTCAATCATGCGTCGATTGGAAAAAAATCCGAAGGATTTTTAATTGGCTGCGCCGAACTTACGTTTCGTGTTATTCGTAATAAATAGAGAATGAAAAATTTGTGTTATTCGTGAAATTCGTGGATAAATAAAGTGTTTTTCCTGATTTTTCGCGTATCGTATTGGATTATTTCGTTTTTTTCCTAATTTTGCACTTTTAAAAGTTATTGCAAATATGTGATATTTAGCAGTTATATATTTGTAAAACAGTTTATAACAATACGGTTAATTATATTCGCATGAAATACAAAAATTTGAATAACATTATCGGCTGGGTGATATTTTTTATTGCCGCATTCACCTATATTTCGACTGTAGAACCGACGGCAAGTCTGTGGGATTGCAGCGAATTTATCCTTTCCGCATACAAACTCGAAGTCGGGCATCCTCCCGGAGCGCCTGTTTTCATGATGATCGGGCATTTGTTCACCCTGTTTTCGTCAGCCGAAAACGCGGCATTCATGGTCAATGTATTTTCGGCTTTGTGCAGCGCATTCACTATTCTGTTTCTGTTCTGGAGCATCACTCATCTGGCGCGCCGGCTTGTGAACGTGAACACATCGCAGTTGTCGGTATCCGAAACCGTTATGACACTGGGTTGCGGCGCTGTCGGAGCATTAGCCTACACCTTTTCCGACACCTTCTGGTTTTCGGCGGTCGAAGGCGAAGTGTACGCGGCATCGTCCCTGATGACCGCTCTGGTTTTCTGGGCAATATTAAAGTGGGAAGAACAGGCGGATTCGCGGTATGCAAACCGCTGGTTAGTGCTGATAGCCTATGTCCTCGGCTTGTCTATCGGCGTCCATTTGCTGAATTTGCTGGTCGTTCCCGCGATAGTTTTTGTCTATTACTTCAAAAAATACAGTCTCACCCGAAAGGGAATAATCCGTACAAGCATCGTCTCCGTTATTCTGCTTGCGGCGCTGGTTTGGGGCGTCATTCCCATAGTTCCGCGTATTGCTTCGCAGTTCGAACTGCTTTTTGTCAACAGTTTGGGACTTCCCATCAATTCCGGACTGCTTTTCTTTGTGGTTCTGCTGACGGTCGTCCTTGCGTATGCGGTGCATCGTACCCGCGTAAAACGAAATACAGTCATGAATACCGTCATGTTATGTCTGTCGGTATGTCTGCTGGGTTACGGCAGTTACGCCATGATTGTGATCCGGTCGTCGGCAAATCTGCCCATGGACCAGAACAAGCCCGACAATATTTTTTCGCTGATGAAATATCTTAACCGCGACCAGTACGGCTCGCGACCTTTGATTACGGGTCCCTACTACGACGCCAAGGATTACAGGGTTACGCAGGAACAGAAATATATCCGGCTTGGAAACAAATACGTCAAAAAAGATATATCCCAGAAGGTTATATACAATAACACCACGCTTTTTCCGCGCATGTGGAGTTCGTCGCGACCCGACCATGCCGAAGTATATAAAATGTATGTGAAGGGTAGCAGTCCGTCCTTTCTCGACAACATAGCCTTTTTTATCGACTATCAGGTAGGTTTCATGTACTGGAGATATTTCATGTGGAATTTTGCCGGCAAACAGAACGACATGCAGGCGTCGATATCCGATTTGACGAAAGGCAACTGGATTTCGGGCATAAAGTTTATCGACGAAGCCCGTTTGGGCAGTATGGACAATATGCCTCTGTATCTTGCCGAAAACAGGGGAACCAACAAATACTATTTTTTGCCGCTGCTTCTGGGAATAGCGGGTTTGCTGTTTCAGTTGAAAAGGGACAGGAAGGGATTTACGCTGATTGCACTGCTGTTCTTTTTCACGGGAGTGGCAATCATACTGTATCTCAATCAGACGCCCAACGAACCCCGCGAAAGGGATTACGCCTATGCCGGCTCGTTCTATGCTTTTGCAATATGGATAGGTCTGGGAGTGGCATTACTCTATGATGTTATCGGTAAGGCTCTGAAAAAAAACATGTCCGCCGTCATTGCGCCGGTTCTCGGACTTGCCGTTCCCGCGCTCATGGCGCAGCAAAACTGGGACGACCACGACCGCTCGGGACGTTACGTTGCCACGGATTTCGGATACAACTATCTCAATTCGTGCGACGAAAACGCCATTTTATACACCTTCGGCGACAACGATACTTTCCCGCTGTGGTACAATCAGGAAGTTGAAGGCGTGCGCCGGGACATCAAGGTGGCAAACACGATGTATCTGGCTTCCGACTGGTTCTACATGCAGATGATGAGACGAACCTACGACGCGCCTCCCATCGCCACAACCGCCACTCCCGAGAAAATCATAGGCGAAACCAGAGCCTACATGCCGTTGGAAGAACTGCGTCCGAACCTGTCGCTCAATCAGGCTCTGAAACTGGCTTTCGACGACAGCAGACCGACTTACAGAGGCGCTTCGGGCGTCGAACTGCACATATTTCCCGCACGAAACCTGATTTTACCCGTCAACAGGGCAAAAGTCATCGAACAGGGTCTGGCTTTCGATACCGCGGCGATAGTGCCTTATTTGCATTTCAAGATTACGGGCAATTCGATTTCGAAAAACAGCCTGGCGGCTTTGGATTTTGCCGCCAACAATTTCCCGCAGCGACCGATATTTTACGGTTCGAGCGGACACGAACCGGACTTTATCATGGGTGTGGAGGGAAATCTGCGTCAGGAAGGACTTGCCCGCAAACTTGTACCCGAAAACACCGCCGGAACGCCCGTCAATATCGACAAAACCTTTGATTTGCTGGTGAACACGTATCGTTACAGAGGACTGAACGATCCGGATGTTTATCTGGACGAAACCGCGAGACGTACGGTGAGCTACTACAGGTCGGTATTTTTCAGGCTTGCCGAAATCCTTAACATCACCGGCGACAAAGAGAGGCTGAAACGGCTGATGGAAAAATATCACGAAGTTATGCCCGAACTTGGTATAGTCAATATTCATTACACTCCTTACTGGGGAGTCGCCAATCCTCCGGTCGAATATTATTTTCAGGCGGGACTGAACGAATACGGCATTTCTCTGGCGCAACGTCTGATAGACGAATACGGCAAAGAATACCGGTACTACCTCGGGCTGACGGCGAAAACATCCGCCGATTTCGAACTGTCGCGCGTACATCAGGGTGTTACAAACCTGACGGATATACTGAAAAAGCACAGTCAGACCGATTTGCACAAACAGTCGGAGGACTTGCTCAAGGATATTCGGGAGACGATGACGAAAACCCTGTAAAAATCTTGTATCATGTATTTCAGCGCTCCGGAGTTTATTCGCAAAATGTTTCCCATGTTGATATGGAGTTTTCCCGAAGAGGAGGAGAGGGCGGTATTTCTCACTTTCGACGATGGTCCCAC
>JAISSE010000055.1 GCA_031273285.1 Prevotellaceae bacterium | reverse complement strand
TTTATAGTTCTTCTTTCATCCTTCATAAAAAATTTTGCAGTCTTTGAATTTTAGTTACCTTTGAGGTCTGAAAAATAATGTGGTAATGCGGAATAAATTATCGGAAACGTTTGTATAATAATAAAATCCGTAAAATAAAAGGACGATGAAGTTTTTACTGAACAGAAGAATAACAATCAGCATGTTGTTTATTGCACTCACTTTTCTTGGGTACGTGTCCTACAAACAACTCCCTGTCGAACTATTGCCCGGCGTCGAACTTCCCGTGCTTTTTGTACAGGTATCATCGCAGCAGGATTTGGAGCCGTCCTACGTTGAAAATCAGGTTATCATTCCATTGGAAGGAGCAGTCAGCTCGGTTGGAGGCGTCGAAAACATGAAGTCCACCATCGCCAGTCGCCAGTCGTATATACAGGTAGAATTTAAGAAAAGTATCAATTTCAATGTAACTTCACTCAGGTTGCAGGAAAAAATCAACGAAGTGTCCGCCACTCTGCCGGATGGGTTTTCGGTGCGCGTGCAGAAAGTTGATACCCGGCAGTTTTCAAATAATTTTATGGTACTGCAGGCGCGCGGATCGGGCGGGACAGACCGCGTGCGCAATGTTGTAGATAGCGATATTCGCCCCGGTCTGGAAAATATCGACGGCGTCGCCGCCGTAAACGTCCATGGCGGTCGGGAAAAAGCCATAGAGGTGCAGCTTGAACCCGAAGTATGCAAAGCGCTGAACCTCACACCGGGACGCATCAGCAGGCTGCTGTCGCAAAATACCCGGGAAAAGTCTTTCGTCGGTTTTGCAACCGAACTGGACGGCAAATATTTCGTACATGTAAATTCCCTGTACACACAGGTATCCGACCTCGAAAACATTGTCGTCGCGCCGGGTCCGATACTGCTTAAAGATGTTGCTACCATATTTTTCGACCTCAAGGAAGAAACCTCATACAGCCGCGTCAACGGCAAGGAAGCCGTATCGCTTTCGCTGACAAACGATTCGCAGGCAAATCTGATTGAACTCTCGCACCGCACGCTGGAAACAATAAAGGCTCTCAACGAAAAACTGATTTCGCAGGACGTCGAACTTGTTGTGCAGGAAAACAATGCCGAGACAATGGAAAACAATATCAATCAAATCATCGAACTTGCCATTATCGGCGGTTTGCTTGCCATTTTCATCCTCTGGGCTTTCCTGAAAAATATCCGTCTCGTCTTTTTCATCGCGCTGTCGATTCCCATATCGGTTTACACGGCATTTAACTTTTTCTACGCTTTCGGCGTAACCATCAACAGCCTGACTTTGGTAGGCATGGCTTTGGCAATCGGGATGCTGCTCGACAACAGCGTTGTAGTGCTCGAAAACATATATCGCCTGTCGGGAGCGGGTTACAGTCCCGAACGTTCGGTAACGCAGGGAACTAAGGAAGTATGGCGTTCGATACTTGCGGCTACGCTTACGACAATTACCGTTTTCCTCCCGTTTATTTTCTCCGATAATTTCCTTATCAAAATGATGGGCAGGCATATAGGCGTATCCATCATCGCCACGCTGTCCATCTCGCTGCTTGTAGCCCTGCTGTTTATTCCGATGTCGACATACTCGCTGCTGAAACTGAAAAAATCCAAAAGCGTTTTCTACGAAAAGGTATCGGTAACACAGCGTTCCATACAGATTTATCTTGTGCTTCTGAAAACCTGCATGCGCAATCCGGGAGCGACCGTTTTCGGCGCCATCATCCTTCTGTTCGTAACGCTTGCATTTGCTTTGACCGTCAACATTCAGACGATGAGAGACGTGGAAACCGACAGATTCAATATCCATGTCAGAATGGAGACGGGCAGCACTCTCGAAACCACGGATTTGGCGGTAAGAGTCATCGAAGACCGTCTCGCCGACCTCCCCGAAAAAGAGGAGCTTGTTTGCCGCATCATGGAGCAGGAAGCCTCTTTGACTCTTATTCTTAAAGAAAATTATCGGAAAATATCCGAAAGAGAAATATCGGATATCAAAGCCGATGTTCAGCGACTGCTGTCCAATATCAACGGAGCCGAAATTTCGCTGTCCCAGTCGGCGAGCGGCGGCGGAGGCGGCGGCGGCGACGCTCTCAGCGGTCTCGGCAATTTCATGCGCTTTCTCGGAATAGGCGACAATCGCGAACGGATTGTCATCAAGGGTTCCGATTTTGAGACAATGCGCATCGTCGCCGAAGACTTTCGCTATTATCTTGCCGAACAGGATTTCATCCGCAATTCGCGGGTATCGTACACCAACCGCCAGCCGGAACTGATTCTTGATTTCGACCCTTTGCTATTGACATCATACGAAATATCGCGCGGCAACATTTCTGCCGGTCTGGCAACTCTCAGTCCCGAAATGTCTTCCGGCTCATCATTCAAAGTCGGCAACGAAACCTACGATATAATAATCCGCAATATCGAACCCGAAGAAACCGAAGAGGAACAGGAACGGAAAAAGCGGGACAGAACGACCGACGACCTTCGCAAAGTGCAAATCCTTACCGACAACGGCGGCATGTATGTTCTCGACAATCTTGCCGACATCAGGTACGGACGCGGGCGTTCCCAGATTCACCGCGTCAATAAGGACAAACAGATGCAGGTCTTCTACAATTTTGCCAGAGATATCGAATCTTCGAAATCGCTTCTGGAATCATACCGCATCGATATCGACCGGCTTGTCAACGGCTATAATCTTCCTGCCGGCGTTGCCGTCGAAGTATTCCACGAGGAAGACGATTTTGCGGATTTCAAATTTCTTATTTTTGCGGCTTTCGTTCTTATATTTATAATATTAGCTTCGGTATTCGAGTCGGTTGTTACGCCGTTTGTACTGTCGGTTTCGATACCTCTGGCTGCTATCGGGTCGTTGATGGCTCTTGTCCTCACGGGCAACAGTCTGCTGAATGCCAATACGCTTATCGGTTTTCTGATTCTTCTTGGCGTAGTTGTAAACAACAGCATCATACTGATAGATTATGCCAATATCTTGCGCAACAGCGGCTATCGCCGCAACAGGTCACTGATGATGGCGGGTCTGTCGCGTGTCCGTCCGATACTGATAACGGCTGTAACCACCATAGTGGCAATGTTTCCGCTTGCCATGGGCGACACGGAATATGCCGGAGCTATCGGAGCGCCTTTTGCCATTACCGTCATCGGCGGTTTGCTGTTTTCCACCATCCTGACGCTGGTTCTCGTGCCGACTGCCTGTATGGGGCTTGAAAATACACTGGCATGGTATCGAACGCTTTCACGTAAAATACGGATTGTCCACCTGATACTCTACATCGCGGGCGTCGCCTGCATATATCTTTATGTGGAAGGAATGATATGGCAGGCAGTTTATTTTATAGGGCTTACAATACTGATTCCGGGAATGACATATTTTGCCCAGAACAGTCTGCGCCACGCAAGTGCCAAAGTCATTGATCCGAAAGAGGAAATACGTATCACGATACGCAATCTCGTCAAGGTGTACGACCGTCCGGGACGATTCAGCCGCCAGTGGAACAGCGGTTTGCTCATACGCAAACGTCTGGGAATTTCCAACGAATATCACAGCCCGAAAGATTTTCTCAATGCGGTGTGGCAGTATGCTTTATATGGATTTACAATCTATTTTACCTATTATTATCTGAAGAACGGATTATGGATTTTTATCTTCTCGTTTATCATCTACATTGCAACACTTTATCTGTGGCGAAATATACGTCGGTATCTTCGTTACGTCTCCGATAACAACAGGCTGGTCAGGTTTACGGACAGGTTTGTTTTTTGGGCGATTCCGGCGTTTGTCGTTGTCGGGATGTTTCGCGAACTCGACAGTCCGAATCTGGTGATTGTGATAGCCGTTTTATGGGCTGCATGTCTTGCGGTTTACAACACTTCGGTCAATTTATACGAGAAAGATATTAATGTGGAAAGAGTGAAGGGTCGTCTGAAACGCCTGTATTACCGTTTTGTAAAAAAAATTCCCGTACTCGGCAAACGGCGTAAGCCTTTCAAAGCGTTGAAAGGAGTATCTTTTCGGATTAAAACCGGAATGTTCGGACTGCTGGGACCCAACGGAGCGGGAAAATCGACTCTGATGCGCATTATTTGCGGAATTTTGGAACAGAGTTACGGCAGTATCTGGATCAACGGGCTTGATACCCGCATATATCGCGAAGAATTGCAGAGCCTTATCGGTTTCCTTCCGCAGGAATTCGGCACTTACGAAAATATGACTTCATGGGAATTTATGGACTATCAGGCGATGCTGAAAGATATAACCGACCCTGTCGTTCGTCGCGAACGTATCGAATATGTACTCAAAGCCGTACACATGTACGACCGCAGAAACGACAGGATTGCCTCCTTCTCCGGCGGAATGAAACAGCGTATCGGTATTGCGTTGATTTTGCTCCATTTGCCGCGAATACTCATTGTAGACGAGCCTACCGCGGGTCTCGACCCGCGCGAACGCATACGCTTCCGCAATCTCCTTGTCGAACTGAGCAAGGAACGGATTGTTATTTTCTCGACACACATTATCGAAGACATATCCAGCTCCTGCAATCAGGTGGCTGTGGTCAACAAAGGCGAACTCAAATACTTCGGCGACCCCGTCAAAATGGTTGACATGGCTGCCGGAAAAGTATGGCGCTTTGATGTCGACAAGGCAACGTTCGAAAATGAACTGGACAAGACCCGAATCGTGTATCACATGCAGGACGGCGAGTTGATACAAATCAGATATTTGTCCGTAGAACAGCCTCCTTTCGAGGGAGCGATACAGGTGGAACCCAATCTCGAAGACGCTTATCTGTGTCTTCTCAAAAACATGTATGAAAGTTAATTAGAAAATAGTGATTATGACAGTAAATCAATTTATACGTATCCTGCCGAAGCTGGCGAAATATAATCTCAAAATCATATTTGCCGGCAAATTTATCTGGTTCATACTTGCCGCGCTGGCTTTTTTTGCTTTTTTCATGTTTCAGGCGGCATGGGAGAGAGTCGAAATAAACGAGGAACTCATATACTCTCTGCTCATTTTTCCTGGTACGCTCCTTATATTCTACCCGTCGGTATTCGGCATACAAAACGACGAAGACGCCCGCATACTGGAACTGCTTTTCGGGATTCCGAACTATAAATATAAAGTATGGGCGGTGCGTTTGGTTATGATATATGTCGCCATATTCTTTATTGTCATACTGTTTTCATATATTGCAGTGGTTTTGCTGTATCCCGTCAATCCCCTGGAAATGTCGTTCCATCTGATGTTTCCGATATTGTTTTACGGCAATCTTGCTTTCATGTTCTCCACCATAACCCGCAACGGAAACGGTACGGCGGTCATAATGATTATAGTAGCCGTCGGAATCCTCATTGTGCAGGGCAACAATTACTGGAATATACTGCTCAACCCGTTTTCGTCCCCCCGCAATATGCTGGCGGTCATCTGGGAAAGCATAATATTGAAAAACCGTATTTTTCTGCTTGTCGGAAGTATAGTATGGATGATGGCAGGCTTGATGAATCTGCAAAAAAGAGAAAAATTTCTGGGATAAATCGGTTATTTGACAAACATGCTGTAATATACTGTATCGAAAGTTCCGTTTTCGCACATCAGCACAAGTTCTTCCAGAATTTTATCCTCTCCGTATTTGTCATACTGCGTTTTCAGATTGTTTCCGAACAGTCGCGCCACGCCCTGCCAGAAAGCGGTTTTGAACCCGCCTTTAAATTCCTTTAGCACGGAGTATGAAGTTTTGCCTGTTTCCCTGTCGATTAGCTTTATCAGCATACGTCCCTGCGAAATCGTCAGATTTCTCAAAGGCGCTTCAAATTCGGAAAAAAGCTCTTTTTCCAGTTGTTTGACAATTGATTTTTTCTCCCTGCTGCTGCCTGCAAGTTGATATTCTGCCTCTAAGGCAATCATTTTGTTTTTTGCTATCTGCGCATAAGGATATACTTTTTTCAGATTGTAAACCGTTCGTCGGAAATTTCTGTAGTCTTTTTTATTTTTCCAATGATAAATGTAAACGGGAGGCAATGTTTCCGTCCTGATTGTATCGCTGTATTGTTGTGGGCAAGAATGCAATTTTTCTTCAAAAAAAGTAAAAAACAATACAAAAAAAACAAACAGCCTCCCGTACATTTTTCAATCTGTTGCTAAATAAAATCTACTCCATTGTCAGCCAATACATCCGAAATAGTTTGTTTTATAACATCTTCATTATTTCTCGGACAAATCATAAGCACATCATCGGTATCGACGACAAGGTAATTGTCCAGTCCTTTGATAACTATCAGTTTATCCCGGTTAGCCGAATCAATCATACTGTTGGATACATCGGACAGATAGGTTTTTGCATTTTTCACGGCATTTCCGGCTCCGTCTTTGTCAAGCTGCAAATAAAGCGAATTCCATGTACCGACGTCCGACCATCCGAAATCGGCGGCAAAAACAAATACATTTTCGGCTTTTTCCATCACTCCGTAGTCGATTGAGATATTGTAGCACTGCGAATATGCTTCGAAAATAAAAGACTCTTCCGAAGACGTCCCGTATTTGTCCATGCCACCCGAAAATATATCCGCAATATCGGGAAGATAGGCGGACAAAGCCTTTTGGACGGAATTCAGACTCCAGATGAATATTCCGGAATTCCAGTAAAATTCTCCGCTTTCCACAAACAATTTTGCCGTTTCGACATCGGGCTTTTCCGTGAAAGTTCTCACTTTGCAAACGGTATCCTTGCAACCGGGAGCGTCGTTTTTTTCTATCTGAATATACCCGTATCCCGTTTCGGGTCTTGTCGGTTTCAAGCCTACCGTAACAAGAGCATCGTTGTTTTCGGCATAAGCCAACCCGTTGAGCATCACTTCCAAAAACTTGGTCTCATTGAAAATTATGTGGTCCGAAGGAGTTACAACAACCTTCGCGCCCGGATTTTTTTTCAGGAGTCTGTATGTAGCATATGCAATGCACGGGGCTGTATTTCGCCTCATCGGTTCGCACAGTACCTGATTTTCTTCAATCTCCGGTATTTCTGACAATACAAGACCTTTATAATCAATTCCCGTTACAACAAGAAAGTTTTGGGCGGGAATAATCCTTGCAAATCGCTCATAAGTCTGTCGGATAAACGTTTTCCCGACACCCAGAATATCCAGAAACTGTTTTGGCTTTTTCGTTCTGCTGAGAGGCCAGAACCTGCTTCCGATGCCCCCGGCCATTATTATACAATAATCATTATTATTCATTTAGTATATTATTTTTTAACATATTTCCTATCTTGGACGTCCGACGTCGGTAATGGTTTATTTCATGAATAACCGATATATCATTACATTTGTTTTATTAATGCCGTATCCGTACCATAATTATCATCGACAAAAGTAGTAAAAAAATCGGAATTTGCGGACTAATTTGCGTTAAGGCGCTGTCCGGTTCTTCCTTTAGTTCCGCAGACTTGTACCGCCACAAATATTTTATGTGCATAAAAAACAGCAAAGGCGAAAATTAAACCCAAATTACGCATTAGGACATAACGGCAACTTCAGCGGATAGTTCCAAAGGTCGTCAAACCATCTTCGTCGTTTTTTTGTCAGGACTATCATTAGAACCGGTCTGTCATCGACTTTTTGAAAATAAGCGCCGATTGTAAATATTCTGAAACGCAGCGTTGACAGCCTTCTTTGTGTCTTTTCCTGCAAAACAGACATTCGGAAAATGGACATCAGACTGCAGGCAATAATTGAAAAAATCAGGGCGGCTTCGGCAGCGTAAAAATCTTTGAGGTTGAAACTGTCGAATCCAAAATCGTATTTAATTTCCCTAATTCTGTTTTCGACATCTCCACGTTCGCAATACAGTCGCCAAACCTCTGTCGGCGCAAATGCCATACCGATAAAATACGTGCTGTATTGGCAGTTGCGATATTGTTCATGGTCGGGAAACAGGCTCAATGTCTTGCCCGCAGCCTGCGGACGAACAGAAATTTTTTGTCTTGCGATCACCGGCCGACGAGCGATTTTCCATTTTTGTCCCCGATATGTTTTTTCACAAATTTCGATACCCTCATCCGGCAGCATCCGGTTTTCGTTTCCTGCAATCAGTCGCTGTACGGGGTGATAAAATTTTGCCGCAATGATATAATTCAGCGATTTACTTTCCGGACAATTCATGATTTCATCACTGCAAAAACCACTGTCTAAACGTATTAAACTGACTTTTTTATTTTCGAGTTTTTCCATTGTGTTTTCCAGAAATGACAGAAAATTATTCGAGGCGCCCGTGTCGCCGCTGCGCAGCCAAACATTTGCCACGAGGTGTAAATCATTGATAAAGGCAATGAGCGGATGGTGTGAACTCCTTCCCCATTTTTGCGGATTGTAGCCCCGTTTTGCTCCTTCCCGATGCCCGTAGCGAGTCGGCACACTGCTGTCGAAATCCGGTGTAAAATTATTATACTGATAACTTTGTAGCAGCCATCGCAGAAAATAATCGGCTGTCCGAAGATTGTCGACTTGTGTAAATTTGGAGAAAAATCGCCTGTACGCATCCTGACCCGGTACGCATTTCCAGTCAAAAATCTTTGCCGGTACACGATCGGCACGGGTTTGTTCCGTATGCAGAAATTTTGTTGCGCCACACCAAACGCTGCATATAAACGATGCCAAAAGAACCGGCAAAGTATAACCGCGATTGGAACCGGGCTGAGGCAAATGCGGACAGGTGGCTACCTGTTCGGAAAACTTGATCTGTTCCAGAAATTGCTTCAGAAACACCATTCCGCCCCATGGAGTAACTACCTTACCTGCAAACTCATACAGGGCAATCCTGAAAACTATTGAAATCAAAAAAAGTGTCATAATATTTTGTTATATAAATAAATATGCTTACCTTTGCAGTCGAAAAAAGGAAATAAAGATATGAAGACGATTAAAACGTTTAAAAGACACAGAGATTACGGTTTTTGGGATCAGGACTTGCGCCTGAG